>JSZA02000320.1 GCA_000785145.2 Candidatus Thiomargarita nelsonii | reverse complement strand
AAGCAGCACTGGTGGTCGTTTTTCCAACTCCACCTTTACCAGATGTAACAACAATAATCTTAGCCAATCTTTTTTTCCTACCTTAGTGAGTGTTTAAATGCTAGGAGTCCAAGATTTATCTTGGACGTACTTTAACCCAAAAGCGACTGAATTGTTAACGACTCTTCATCCAAATAAATTTGTACCTGTTGATCCATTAAATCTGCTGGTATATCTTCATTCACCTTATAATGTCCCGCTATGGAGAGAAGTTCAGCTTTTAAGTCTTGACAAAAAATCCGTGCTTCATTATCTCCATTGATACCTGCTAATGCCCGTCCACGTAAGGGTCCATAAATATGAATATGACGACTCGCCAAGATTTCTGCCCCTTGACTGACACCAGATAATACGATTAAATCACCATTCAGGGCAGCGACTTGTTGTCCTGAACGAACCGGTTTTGTGATAATTTTAGTCGTCGGAGATATTGGTGCTTTAGCAGATTTTTTAGGTTCAAGCAAGTTTTTTTGCGGCGGTTTTTTTACATCAGCTAAGCGCCCTAAATTGAGGTTAAAGGCTATTTCATCTTGCAATGGAGAACCACCACGTACTGCCACTGGGATTAAACCATAAGTACGCAGTAAGCTCACAATTTCAGCTAAATCAAGTTTGTTTTTTCGTACCGCCTGTAGATCAATCACTATTGGGGCATGCTGAAAAAAACTCGGTGCTTTAGAGATTTTTTCGGCGAGTTGTTCTGCGATTATTTCAGTATCACTCTCAAATAAATGCAAAACCATTAATGTTAACAGATTGCCTTTAAATTCAAGTGCAGACACTATTAATTCCCTTCATCGTTTCTATAGAAATTTCTGGTTTATTTTAAATATTTTAAAAAAATTGCACTTTGTAATTGGAAATAAATAACTCATTGGTTTATGACTATATGAATGGAAGCTTATGCTTCCACCATTCTTCTTAAGGGCATAAATCGGTTCAAGTTAAATATTCGTAGCCGTCCGTTCTTTGAATAAGCCGACAGAATCGGTACGAAATATTAGATACCCGTACTGTTCCTGTAGAAATATCAAAACTCCCACTTGCTCTTACCATAACACGCCCAACATAAGTGCCTATCTTTTTGCCTTTAGTCACGTCCCTTAGCACTAATAATCAAAGGCGTTATCGCCTTGGGAATAACAACGTGGCTACCACTTTCACCAACACAAGCAGCATCAATCCAATGGTCTTTCGAGTAACCTAGCTTAATACGGTTAAATTTTGTTCGCCCACCACTTTCCAAGGTAATCGGTAAACCGAAACTTTTTAAGACGTTGCCAGTCGCATAACGAGTAGCATTGACAGCCGCTGCGTCTTTTAAAGGTGCTTTTGATTGCGCTTGGATTTTCTTCAAACGCTTCTTTTTACGCTTCAGAAAATCTTTGATGTCCTTATTGCCCTTTTCTTGGTTGCATGGTGTACAAGCCAAGGTTAGGTTGGACACTCTATCTGAGCCACCTTTGCTACGAGCTTGGATATGTTCAACTTCAAGTGGTACGTTTTTAGCACCACAATAAGCACACTGACGATCCCATTTTTCTAATAAATACTCGCGCAACTCATAGCCAGCAAGTTCACCCTGTTGATATTCAATACCCTCTATTTCAGGCTTTTGAAGTTTTTGGGTGTCAAACCTGACCGTCTCAACGGCTATTTGAGTCAGCGGTGCCAACAGAGCCAGCTTGTGCATCCAATTCTTAACGTTATCGACTCGTGACCGCAATGACGGTGGAAGCCAACATTTTGGCCGCAATCGGTTTAAAAACCGTGCCTGTCGATAACGAGTCTTTCTATTTCGTCGCGATCTGCGTATTGCCCGTCTTGAGTTGAGGTCTTTTTTGACCTGGGCTCCCCGATGGTTTAGATTACCGGCCCAGATTACCTCTTTACCACGGTCAAAATGCCCAACCAAAGCGATACCTGTTGTGCGGCTGCCGGGGTCAAATTTGACCTCGATGGGCTGTAAATCACCACCTACGCGGCGCGTCATTGTGAAAGGGTAGCGTCGGTAAACCGCAGCCTTTCCCTTTTTTAAGAACTTGCGTGCTCTTGCCGGGTGGCAAGGCATCAACGGTTGTTTGTTGTGATTTTAAATGAGAGCCACACTAGCCTTTCCATCAGACTTGTTTAATGACTCTCCGCAGGGTATCAGACTTCCGAAGCATCGCAAGAGTGCCTAATTTCGCCCCTAACATAGTTCTCGAAGAACTTAAGCGGGTCACTTTAAAATAACTCAAACCGATGAGTTATTTATGGACAGTGACTTTGAATCAGCATAGCAGAATATCGTTTTTATTGAAGTTTCTTAAGCTTTTCTTCTGGCAAAGGAATATTAACTTCTAAAATTTCATAATCCCCCTCTTTATCCAGATGCATTCTGACTTGATCATTATCGATCTCAACGTATTTCTTAACGACATCTAGCAAATCCTCTTGCAACTTGGGAATAAAAAAGTCGAGTGCCCTTGAGCCACCATTGCCGCGTTGACGTGCAACAATAATTTGTAAGCGCTCTTTAGCAACAGTCGCTGACTTTTGTGAATCTAAGCGAAAGTAATCAATAATACTCATGTTAATTTTTGTTGCCGAATATTTTAGTAAAAATACTTTTTTTAGGTCGTTCTGGTGGTTCTTCTCCAAGGAAACGTGCCACAACCTCAAGATAAGCGATTCCGGCTTCACTATTATTATCAAGCGTGATAGGAATGCCAGCATTAGAAGCTTGTAAAATGGTCGTTGATTCAGGAATAATGCCTAACATGGGAATAGCTAGAATTTCTCCAACATCTTTAGCACTTAGCATATCACCACGATCCACACGTTTGTCTATATAACGTGTTAGTAATAAATATTCTTTAATAGGCGGCAGATTTTGCACCGCACGGCGGGTTTTACTGGCCAACATGCCGAGGATACGATCAGAATCGCGCACAGAAGAAACCTCTGGATTAGTCACAACCAAGGCTTCATCGGCAAAATACATTGC
>JSZA02000371.1 GCA_000785145.2 Candidatus Thiomargarita nelsonii | reverse complement strand
TAGAAATTTCAAAGGTTTGGTGGGTTTCGCTCTGCTCTACCCACCCTACAAAAAACCTTAACTTAATGGCATTGAAGTGTAGGGTGCGTCCTACGCACCGTTGTCGGCACCATTTTATTTTAAATTTTTAAATAAATAATTAATGGTGTGTGATTCATGGTGCGTGGGACGCACCCTACACATATAATGTTAATTAGGTGCGTGGGACGCACCCTACGCTCGCTTCGACAAAATTCTTCCCATTTTTTCCCACAGCGCCTTTAATAGATACAGACATTGGTGCCATTGGTACAATTCCATCAGCCAGTGAACAAGATGTCACAGTCTCGCCTAGTTTCTTTTTCGATTTTGGGTTGTTTGTAGCTTCTTGAGAACTTCTACATTTTTGATATGCAGTAGCCATCTTTTTATCATATTCTTTTTTTGAATAGTCTGAGCCATTGTATTGCTTTGCAAACTTTGCCCAATTTTTATTTTTTAAGGCATTATGCATACTTGGATTATTTTTAATCAAATTTCCAAAAGCCTTCAAGTGTTCACCTTCGTTTTTCTTCATTGCGGCGACAAATTCTTGAACGGAATTAAATCCAGCTTCTTTATAATTAAAACCCATAATCTGAAATTTTCCCCAAGAAGCTGATTTGAGTGCTGCATCTGAATCAAGTATTATTGCCTTGTTAAGCCGTGCTGTTACCTCTTGTTCTCCACCCTTATAATATGTTTTATGTCGTATTTTATTCCTTTTTTTATCACGCATTACATTCCCTTCTTCATCATATTCCCAGTAAGTATGAGATAGTTCTGGATGAGATTTATCATATTTTCCTCTACTATATTTATGGAATTTATGACTTTCAAAAAGAACTTTAGGATGATCAGAAGATAAAAATCCATCTCCCCGACTTTCAACTGTGGCAATCGCTTTAATTGCACAAACATCAACACCAAGATCCTTAGCAACGTCATTGTAATCTTGTTCAGTTATTCTACTGGTTTTATTTTCAACTTCACCAACATGCTTGACATACAAATCCATCCATTCCTTACGAAGCGCGGCTTGCTTAGGATCAGTAGCACTCAGTGGTTTACCATTCAACTCATGATGATTGGCGTAAAACTCTTTAGTGGCCTTTTTAACCGCCTCTTCGTTCAAAGGTTTTTTTAGTCGTCTGCTCATACTAAACCCCTTACCATTTCTAGTTCACGCTCATCAATTAAATCCATTTTAGCGGTGCCATCCAATTCTTTAGCGTGAAGGAATTCGCCAGCCCAAGCCGTGTCAGGACTCGTATCAAAGTTATGACCATACATAACCATAAATTCGAGATAACGTCGAACATCATCTTCAAGTGTTATCTGATATTGCTCAGCTTGTTCAATACCTTCTTGGATAAGAGCACGTAATTCCCCTTCAGATATTTCTCTGGTTTCATCCGGAAAATTACTGCTCAGATGAACAACCATCTGGTCTTCAAATTGTTTGAGCATCGCTTGGCTCAAAGCTGACATTTGTTCTTCACGAATCACTAACATGATGCTATTCCAATGTTGAGTTGCGACGACATAAACGAATAGGATAAACGACCACTGCTTTTAATGCCTCAGCAGCAAATCACTCATGCCTTTGATTCCATTTAGTTCCAATTCTTCCCACGCCATCATTTTTTTTCCTAATGAGTTAATCATATTATATTTTCCATTATTTGCAATGTTTAGCCTCAAGTGCATTGCTCTTTTCAGGTTTATTGACTAGCATCACAATCCACTAAAATAAGCCAATCTTCTTTTTCAGCACGAGACAAAACTCCAAGTAGTCGCAAGTCGTGAGAAACCTGATGGTGCCACCCCGAGTGCCGCAGCAATGTCCATAATTCCACTGTTAGGTTGATCAAGAAAACCATCAAATAATTTTTTCATCATCTCATTTTTAGGGGTAAAATGACGATCAAGTAAGAATATACCATCGGCTCCACCCCTACTTCGCGCCTGTTTTTCATCAAAACCATACGCCTTTTCAAATTTATTCAATAAATAGGATTTCTCACATATTTCCGCTGCGAAAAGAATGCCACGCTATTTTTGCTCTGTTAATATAATTTGTAATGAATGCGTACTTTGCATGTCGTTTATTGTATGAAATCTGATAATCAGAAATATCATTTTGCTGTCTTTGGCGATATTCATGGTCGCGTTGCCCGAGTTGCACATTAGCATTTTTGTGGCAAAATGAATCTGGTATAAAATTATCCGGCATCTTACAAGTCGGCGATATGGGTGCATTCCCAAATCCCTTTAAGGTAGATAAAGCTACTCAAAAATACGCCTAAATCAATCCCGATGAACTCGAATTTCATATTACACTCAAACTTTAGATGAATGGCTTGAAACCAAAGATAATCTTCCCACGCCCGTTCGGTAAAAATAAATTTCATGGTTCAATTAACTCTCTTTTCTGTGTTTTCCCCATTTTTGCTTGTGCAATTGATTCGAGTAAATGTTCGGCATTGGCAGGATTAGACAATAAATAAAGTGTTTCTTGCCATGAATTAAACTCTTCAAGGGGCATTAATAAGGCTCTTTCGCCTTTATCATTACAAATAATAGTGGGTTCAACATTAGAAATGACATTGCTTATCAGATGATTTAAGTTTTGTGTCGCGTGATTAACCGTTACCGCTTCCATAAAAATACCCTTTTAAATTTGCTATCGTTAATTATTATTTACTTAGTACCTCAATGCTAGGTAATTGATTGTCAGGTTGACCAAACGTTTGTAGCCATTGATCTGCGAGCGTCGGAAAATTCCCCTGTTCATCATGAGCTTCCATGTTAATAGGCGCGAGTCCACATTGGTTAATCGGCACCGTACTCATGCATCACAATCCACTAAAATAAGCCAATCTTCTTTTTCAGCACGAGACAAAACTCCAAGTAGTCGCAAGTCGTGAGAAACCAGTCTAACCGGTAAAAATACTGATGCTGCCACCCCGAGTGCCGCTGCAATGTCCTTGACTCCACTGTTAGCTTGATCAAGAAAACCATCAAATATTTTTTTCATCATCTCATTTTTAGGGGTAAAATGACGATC
>JSZA02000318.1 GCA_000785145.2 Candidatus Thiomargarita nelsonii | reverse complement strand
CTAGAAAGCAGAACTCCGGTGGTAGTATCGCCAGTGCAAGGGTTCAAAGCCTCAAAAGGGCAAGCGTTATGGATAGTGAGCAATCACATTTGGATATATTTTTAAGGTCGGTAATCCATAGACTCCTTGGGGTCAAAAGGTTCTTAGGTATATAGGTCGTCTTTAGCCTATATGCGTTGTCCGATACACAACCGATTACTGAGTATAACCTAAGTCCACAGGTAAACATATAAGAGAAACGAGTAAAAACGATGTACATGTCACTTGCAGGACCGCAAGAGGGGTACACCAGTATCTAGCGACGGCATCGGGTAGGATAGAGTGGTAAGCCAACGCCAGTTGAAACCAACTAAGGGGGAAACTGGATATGCTGATTCACTCTCGGAATAATTGTGTTATAAATTCAATTGAACAAATGCTGGGCAACCAGCTAAAAACGAATAGGAATCCCCTACAATTATGAATATTCTTTGGCAACACCCGAATCCTGAGTGGATTCCCGTGTCCCACCTTGGCAGATTGAGATACGAGAGTATTGAATCTGTCATGGCTAAGTGGGACTGGGATAAACTCGTCTGGGGGAAGGCGCGTCGACTTGTGTTCAATTTGCAAAAGAGAATTTATAAAGCTACGAAATCAGGTCGATACAGTAAAGCACGAAACTTGATGTATCTATTGCAAAACTCGTATTATGCAACGCTGTTAGCAGTGCGAACGGTAACAACCGAAAACAAAGGGAAACGCTTTGTTTTCCGCCGGAGTAGATAGAGTTAAAGCCAATACGCCTAAAAGAAAGATGGCTTTAGTAAAGGATATGTTAGATACAATCCAACGTGGTTGGGACAAATATAAACCTATGCCGGCTAAGAGGATATATATCCCGAAAACAAATGGGAAACTTAGACCGTTAGGCATACCCACCATTAAGGATAGGGCAATGCAAGCAGTCACTAAAATTGCTCTTGAACCGTTTTATGAGGCGAAGTTTGAGTCGTGCAGTTATGGATTCAGGCCAGCTATGGGGTGCCATGACGCGATTGATAAAATCACGGCAACGCTACTCCAAAAACAGAAATGGGTTTTAGATGCAGATATAAAGGGCTGTTTCGATAACATTGACCACAAATTTCTAGCATCGCAAATTGATGCAGAGGCAAAAGTTTTCGCGCGCGAAAACTTTTGCCTCTGCAACATTGGAGGCCAATAATTAAACGATGGCTAAAGGCTGGCTATATGGAGAAATCTGACTATAACCAAACCAATATGGGAACGCCTCAAGGTGCAGAGGCAAAAGTTTTCGCGCGCGAAAACTTTTGCCTCTGCACTATATCGCCACTACTAGCTAACATAGCCCTTGACCAAATGGAGACAGACCTAATTGAACACTTACGCTCCTTAAAAGGCTGGAAAACTAAAATCGGCACAACTACCGTAGGCGTAGATATAAACAAGAAAACGAAAAAATCTTACAAGCTCAGGAAAAATTTAAAGATTGATTTAGTAAGATATGCTGATGATTTTGTAATACTCCATGAGGATAAAGAGGTTATTGAGGAATCCAGAAGATTTATAGGCAAATGGCTTGAAATTAGAGGTTTAACTCTATCTGAAGAAAAAACCAAAATTGTTCATTCGACAGAGGGTTTTGATTTTCTAGGCCATCACATCAGGCATTATGAAAATCGGATTAAGGGGACTTATAGGCTAAAATTATTAAATGGTACCCCCACTGAACAACGAAGAGCAAAAGCAACGCACGTATTGCGAGTTGAACCGACTAAGGAAAAGATAAAACTTCACTATCGAGAGATAAGTGATACTATTTGGAAATTAAAAGCAGCAACTCCCAACGAGGTAATTAAAACGCTACAGCCCAAAATAACGGGTTGGGCTAACTACTATAAAACAGTGCATTCGAGTGAGGCATTCAGCAAACTCGACCACTTCTTGTGGAAAAGGCTATATCAATGGGCCTGTCGCAGACACCCAAACAAAGGCAAACGCTGGGTAGCAGATAAGTACTTCTGCACTGTTAATGGTAGAAAATGGACTTTTGCTGAAATTGTCGGCAAAGGAAAAGACAGAAAAATCGTCAAATATCTCAAGGGATATTCCAAGCACAAAGAAAGAACTGGGAGTTATGCTAGAGTTGGTTACGATAGGTCATACTACGACGGTGATACCGCCTATTGGGCGGAACGGCTTTCCAAAGGCTATGGCAATATCACGCCGTATAAAGCGAAAATGCTAAAGAGACAAGATGGGATTTGTCCAGTATGCAAATGTAGATTTGGCAACGAAGACTTGTCAGAAGCACACCATATACACCCAAGACATTTAGGAGGTGAGGATACATACACGAACTTAGTGCTGGTTCATCTACATTGCCACGACAAAATCCATAGGGAAAATCCAGGTATCAGAGGGAAAAAGGTTGACCATATCAGCAAAGACCTGCAAGGGTACTGGGATAATGGTATGGCACCTGACTATCTAAGAAAAGAAGTGTTCTCACCGACCAGCACCGATACGGTGCTTAGTCTTGGAGGTGGCGCAGGCAGAATAATTACACCTGCATCGGACAGTAAACCACCCACTGATACCTCTACTGTACTTAGAACCGGAAAAGACGCAGGCATAATAACACCTGCATCGGGCAACAACAAGGAAACTTGAAGTCGTTCAAGTAGCTAGGAGATTTACTATAAAGTTCTTGGAGTAAATCGACTCGGGGGGAAACTCCCACAATTAATGAGAGAAGTTATTGATATACATTCTACTTAGCAAAATGGATTACGCTAATCCGAGGAGCCGGATGAGTTCGAGAGTCTCAAGTCCGGTTTTGCAGACTGGCTTTGCGGGGTGCATTCCAAACTCTTGCCTACATGGGAGATAAGGGTCGTGACCGGCATCGCCAAGTTCAACGACCAGAGGCGATAAAAATGCTTAAAAAAGCAATGCTGGATTTGTTTAAATAACTCAAGTTGTTAAGGGCAACCATAAAGGATTGCCCCTACATCATAAAACGGTGGAATCGTAGGGGCAATCCCTTGTGGTTGCCCTTATAATGCCATCGCCTAACAGGGGCAACCATAAAGGATTGCCC
>JSZA02000335.1 GCA_000785145.2 Candidatus Thiomargarita nelsonii | reverse complement strand
ACAAGATGAGGTCGAGTTGAAAGGTGAGGTTTATGAGAGTTTTTGGCTACGCTGGAATTTGTTCAATCTGCTATTACCACTCGTAGGCTTGAGGGCTAATAACTGGCGGCTTGAGGCGATTGAAGGCTTCGAGTTTACTTATGCCGATGTCTTGGCTAATCAGCAGTTCATGGCATTTTGCACCAAGCACGCGCAGGCTTTGCAGGCAAGTGGTTTGACTCGGTTTGCGGGGAAAAAGCCTACCGCAAAAACCCGTGATGCAAAAATAGCGGTTGGAACGTTTGCCGTTTATATCTTTACCATATAATTCGATCCATTTGTTTTGTTGCCCTTTACCACAATGTAGCGCGAGACCAAAGCAGTAGATGTGTAAGCCGTCGCCGCTTGGTGAGATTTCGGTGAAGGTATTTTCAAAATGTGAGAGAATGTCTTGCGTTTGAGGGTTTGGCGTGCCAGTGGCATTAAGGCAATGATCAAGATCAGTACCCACCAATCGATCGCCTTCGGCAAACATAAAGCCTACGCCGTTGTACCAGCCTGATTGATAGGCTATTACGGCATCTTGAAATGTCCCCCATGTGTTAGGTTTGTTGCTTGATGCAGCTTTACCAGTGCGTGGGTTGAACGGGATTTTGTTTAGGCGTCCGTCTTTTTGCAAAGCATCGCTCCCTTGTGCTAAGCGTTTTCCCCAGACTACCCATTGTTGACGGGCTTTTAAATAGTCTGGGATGCCGTTTGGGTTGAAACGGTTATGTTTCATGTATCTCTTCCTTTAAGTTGAGAGACATGATAGGCAATGAGTGCTATAATGCACTTTCTCTTATTTGTGTTTTGCCCATCATATCCGGGTATTTTGCCCGTGTTAGTAGCACGGGCATAATTTATTGATTTATTAATTAGTTTTCATTGGCTGCTGTGCCGCATCAATAATTTTTTGTCGCCATTGATTAGCTTTTTTTCCATCGGGATTATGTCCAAGCAAATACTTGCGGGCATTGGGCTCCTTGATCCCATTTTCTCTACACCAAGCGGTAAAATTAGTACCTTGCAACCTAAACCCACCCAATACCTCATTTAACAATTGGCGATTACCTACAACTTTTTGAATTGTCTTCATATCCTTTTGTCTCTATTGAAAATCAATATTATAATTAATATATATTGAAAGTCAATATTTTTTCAGGTATCGTACACAAACTAAAGCAAAACAATCTCTGCCATGGAAAGAAAAATAACCAACAAAATAGAAAACGATTTACTCAATCAGCAAAGCAAAAGATATGAGCAAGAATACAAAACATACACAGAACACCTAAACAACTCCGATTTCATGCGAGAGCATTCCGAGTTTTTACATTTTCCAGAAAGTGCCAGAGCAGATTTTTTACAAGCCTTAGAAGACAACCAACTTCTCAAAGCACAAAAACTGTACAAAAAAGCACTAGAAATATCCATTATCCGTTGCGAAGGTACCATAGGACTTACCATTACGGAAAATACGCAACTGGTACAAGCCTTTCGTTCCCGAAAGGCCGCAGAAGTAGTTAGATTAATAAAAATAGCACAAAAAAGAAGACCAATCCAATACGATAAAAATGATACCTGTAGTACATACAAAGAACCGAATGGAGCCTACAATGCCGAAAAGAAACAAAAAATATCACATCCAGAAACGAAAGAAGAAAAAAACCTGACACGCGCTGAACTTCATCAAGCTATTATTGAGAAATTTTTAAAGGGGAAAAAAAAACCATCATTTGGAAAAAGAGTCAAAGTTTTTCTTGCTACCGGCGGACTTCCTGGTGCCGGAAAAGGTACGGCTCTTCAACATACTATAAAAGAAATGATAGGAATACCACCCCAAGAAAAGAGTCCCGAAAAATATTATGTTACCGTTGATCCTGATGCCGTTAAGCCATATTTACCGGAATACTACAATAAAGATGGAACTGTGAATGGCAATCGTGTTCATCGGGAAAGCGGTGATATAGCCGATATGATTAGGCAAAGAGCCTTAAAAGAAGGATATTCTATACTGTACGATGCTTCAATGCGAGATTCTCCCGATTTTTATTGGTATAACAAAATGATAACTGAAGCTCGTCATTCGGGACATGAACCCAAAGTGGCTTTTGTGTATGATGGAGGAGAAGCTTGGTATCGAAATTCTGTTATTAGAGACAGAGCCTTACCAGCAGCCAATTATTTAGATTTTATGCAGGCTTATGATACTTTCTATCATTTAGCTCTTGAGAAAAATTTAGAAGCGACTATGTATAACAATAGTGATGTCGCACCAACCGGAAAGTCTGCTAAAACAATTGTTACGTATAAAAATGGAGAAGGAATTTATACAGGAGAGGCTATTGAAAAAGTGAGAACCTTCAATCAATTTAGGAAAGCGTTAGAAAAATATGAAAAAACAAAGATTACAACGACCGTATGGTAATTTTGATACCGCTGATCCTGAAGCAAGAGATAGATATTTAGCTCAGCCAGAAATAAGACAACAAGCTATAGCAAATACAGAAAGGCTTTTAGCTTTGGAAGAGCAAAAATATCAGGATTTTTTGGCAAAACAAAAAATAACGGAAGAAGCTGAAAAACGAGGTAAAAAAGAAGGAAAAATAGAAACTCTTATGAATTTATTTTTGGAACATTTTATTGATAAAAATGTTTTAAAATATAAACTTAACGCTAATACAGATATTGAAGTCGAAAAGAAGATTCAAGAAGTTTTTCCAGATTTTCATCTTCCAGCCCATATTTGATCTTCATATTAGCACTAATAAAAAAATGTTAGTGCTAATCAAGTTGAACAATTGGCCATTTTAATTAATTGAACTATCAGGTCAAAACTAAACCAGAAGTTTCGTTACGAAGCTATACGCTTCCCTACGGAATCCAATCTTTGTGCCTGCGGAAGTTAAAAAACAAGCACACCCACTCAAGAACGCACAAATTCCAAAAGCGGCCCATAATCATGCCCATCTGCCGCTCTTAACGCTTCAATATACCGCTTACGGTTTCGACCACAATGGGTCCTGGTATTGCAGTGGAACTGACTAGTTTTTGAGCTAGTCATCTTAGACCGTAGGTTTCTGTTTGAGAG
>JSZA02000315.1 GCA_000785145.2 Candidatus Thiomargarita nelsonii | reverse complement strand
TGTTTTTTTGGAGTACAAAGCTTTAGCTTTGTACTGTCTGACAAAGCTAAAGCTTTGTACTCCAACACGTCAAGATAACTTTGACAGAGTACTACGGGGGAACGAGAATAAACGGCTATTCCTGCACGAGCCCCTTAATCAAAGCCTCATCCAAATCAGTTACTTGCATAATAAAAGCAATATCGGCGTTGGCTTGCAACATTTGTTTAGCAATCTGTAATTTTGTTGATTGTTCCGCTTTCCCTAAAGCCGCTAAAGCAGACTGTTTTTCAGCTAAAGCAGACTGTTTTTCAGCTAAAGCAGACTGTTTTTCGGCTAAAGCAGACTGTTTTTCAGCTAAAGCAGACTGTTTTTCGGCTTCTAGTTGTGCCAGTTTTTCTAAGACGGCTTGTCTTTCGGCTTCTGCCTCTTCTTGATCAGCCAACCATCTGGCTTTTTTCTCCTGTATTTCCGATTCCTCCAGCGTTAAGCTAACGGCATTGGCAACTTCAAGGGCTTGATTGATGTTTTCATCATCAGCTAAGGATTGGGGGATAGCGGTTAAATGCCCCGCTTGTTTGATAAAATAAATCCACTTATCTGCCATTGAGCTGAGTTCAAATTCCGTTTTATCAAATTTGGGCAATTCTACAAAAACCATTTCCATCTGATTATAAGGGAACAAAACAAATTGAGACGTTTCCATGAACTTAAAATAAGTGATCACCGACGACTTGAGTTTGTCATCAGTAAACATCACAAAATCGGTAATCGTTAAGGCAATCGTTGGATGGTGTTTAACATATTTGTCACCAGCGTGCAATTGACTCGAATAAGCCTTCGCCAAATTAGACTGTATTCGTTTGCCAAAACCGGACTGATTGCAGGCTTGCATTTCGATAATAACGGTGGTGCCATTTTCCAATTTGGCTTTAATATCTACATAAGTTTCCTTAAAACCCTCAACCAAAGGCATTTGATAGGGATTTATAATCGTTAAATCCACAATCGGATGGCTCCCCAAATCCAGCACCGCGTTTAAGAAACTAATGAGAATATCTTTGGATTCTTCACTCCCAAACACTTTTTTAAACGCAAAATCTGTCCTAACATCAATAAATTGCATGGTATTCCTCCAAAGTAAATGTTATTATATATACAGGAGTCCAAGATTTATCTTGGACGTCCACTAATAAAATTTTAACATAAATGCGAAAATCATGATCCCTCTTATCTCAGTCAAAAATCTCAAAAAACATTTTCCAAAACGCAGCGGATTTTTTTCACACGCATGGACAAAAGCGGTTGATGGGATATCTTTCGATATTTATCCGGGAGAAACGCTCGGTTTAGTTGGCGAATCCGGTTGTGGAAAAACGACCGCTGGTAGAGCCTTGCTCCGCTTGATAGCACCGACTGATGGCGCCGTTTATTTTGAAGGCAAAGATATTTTGCAGATGAATACGGCTGAACTGCGCCGTCAACGCCTTAAAATGCAAATGATTTTTCAAGATCCCTATAGTTCACTCAATCCACGCATGACGGTGGGCAATATTGTGGGAGAGGCGCTTAAAGTTCACAAAAAAGCGACAGGCTCTGATTTAGAGCGGCGCGTTGAAGAAATTCTTAAAAAAGTGGGATTGTCTCCATCGTATCGATCACGATATCCCCATGAATTTTCGGGTGGACAACGACAACGCATTGGTATTGCGCGGGCACTGGCACTTGAACCCAACTTTATTGTTTGTGATGAGGCGGTGTCGGCACTTGATGTTTCTATTCAGGCGGAAATCATCAACCTGTTACGCAAACTTCAGGCGGAGGAGAAAAAGTTAGCCTATTTGTTTATTTCTCACGATCTCAATGTGGTGCAACATATCGCGGATCGTGTCGCTGTGATGTATTTAGGGAAAATTGTAGAAATGGGACCAGCCAAGACTCTCTTTGAATCACCAAAACATCCCTATACACAAGCCCTGATAGCCGCTAATCCCATCCCTGATCCTGATGTCGCCTATCAACCAAAATTATTAAAAGGCGAAGTACCCTCTTCACTCAATCCACCAAGCGGTTGTCACTTTCACACCCGCTGCCCATTTGTCATGGATAAATGTAAGCATTTTGAACCGCCATTGATGGAAAATGGAAAGCATCGGGTTTGGTGTCATAGTCCAAGATAAATCTTGGACTCCTAATGCTGAATTTGTTCAATCTTTTCAGCATAAGGTGACTGGTAAGCATCCCAAAGTTCAATCGCCAATTGCAGATTTAACCACATTTCAGGAGTGGTTTGGGTAAATCGACTTAGCCGTAATGCCATATCCGCTGTGAGGTCACATTTTTCATTAACCAATTGAGTTATAGTATGGCGTGGTACACCCAAGGCGTTAGCCAGTTGAGTTTGTGTGATGCCTAATTCTTTTAAGATGTCTTCTTTAACAAATTTGCCCGGATGGGTGGGTTTATTTTTTGGAATCATAGTGAAATTTATTTGAAGCCGGAAAATATAAATCTTCAATTTTTTGAGCGGCATTTAACAACTCAAGACAAAACTGACATGGTAACGGGCGGCGGCCAGAATACGGCCCCGCCGGCCACCACATCGCCCAACCCTGCAACCGGCTCAACCGACATAGCGACCATCATCAGTGCGACGATTTGACACACTCAATATATTTTAATAAAATAAATACCTTATCATTAAATGAATGGCATTATAAGCGACGAGACGAGCTGTTATTCAAATTTTTTTGACGATCTTGATCCTGCGATTTTAATTTGCAATAATGTTCTTTGAAAATTGATACTAAAAATGTGTCACCCATTCATTAACTATTAACTTGGAGTGATGATCAGTATCCCGACGAGGGCTCTTAAAGCTAAACTGTCATCTCGACAAAAGCAAGCGTAGGATGGGTAGAGCGGGACGAAGTGGCGGGATGCCCACCAAAAAATGCTATGGAAATGCTGGGCTTCACTGCGTATGAACTGTGATTTTTGTGATTGATATGATTCGTCATAGCATAAAAATTACAGTTCAAATTAATTGATAATCTTAAAAAAAAGTAAACTCTATGCAACCAAAAGTTTATATTGAAACCAGTATTCCAAGTTTCTATTATGAAGATAGAAG
>JSZA02000319.1 GCA_000785145.2 Candidatus Thiomargarita nelsonii | reverse complement strand
AATTGTTCACAGTTTAAAAAAAAAGCTTGTCCAAACTTTTTGAAAGTCTCTATATATAACATATAAAAGAGTCTGGCTCCAAAAAAAAAAGCGTTTTGAATCGGTTTTGACTTATCCCTTTTTTAATCAATGCCACCAACGCCCCGGGCAACCACTTCAGTAGGGGCAATCCCTTGTGGTTGCCCGCCCCTACGAAAAATCACGGTCCATGTAGGGGCAATCTTCATGGTTGCCCTTAACGAAGGTGGCATTGCTTTTTTAATGCAATCTGTGTAGTTTTGTTGTGACTTATAGAATTTTTTTGCTAGTTGAAAAAGCCATCAAAAATAAAAAAAACGAATTAAAGGCATTTATTTTTAATTATTTATTTTGTTACTTCGTTTTTAATCAACACAGACACAGAATATAACGCCAACTTCGTCACATGGCTTAACCAAAAAAACCCGGATTGGCATACACAAATCTTTCCCTCCTACTACTGTAGCACTTTACAATTTTCAGCGACTAACTATAATGTCAATGAAGAAGACGGCTCAGTCACTATTACCGTCACTCGCTCAGGAAATGATCAAAGTGCAGTGTCAGTAGATTACGCCACCAGCGACGACACCGCCACTGCCCCCGACGACTACACCCAAACATCAGACACATTGAATTGGACTGATGACGATGATGACAAGACTTTTCCAGTAGGCATCATTGACGACAGCGTTCTGGAAACCGATGAAACTTTCATCGTGAGTCTGGGTAATGTTGACGGCGCAATATTAGGCTCACCAGATACGGCGAAGGTGACGATCATAGATAATGATTCAGCTTTTAGCTGCAAGAAAGTCACAGGCATTTCAAAAAATGAATGCAAAGCCCTTGTCGCACTCTATGACAGCACTGATGGTGATAACTGGCAGTATAACAGGGGGTGGAAAATGACAAATACGCCTTGTAATTGGTACGGAGTCACTTGTAAGAAGGGTTCTGTAGAGAAACTCGAACTACCTTCCAACAATCTCAAGGGCGCTATCTCGAAAAAGTTTTTCAAATTGAAGAAATTGGAAATTCTCGTTTTGTCTGACAACGCTCTCAATGACACCAACTTGAATTTTTTCAAGAAATTGAAGAAATTAAAAATTCTCTGGCTGAACAATTGCCAATTGAGTGGAAAGATTCCCAATTCATTGATGAAGCTGAAGAAATTGACTGATTTAGATTTAAACGACAATTGCTTGAAGACTAAGGTTTCCAAGAAATTGAAAAAATGGCTTGATGAGCTCAATCCGGGGTGGGATGAGACTCAAACGAATTGTCTTTATTGATGGGAGTCTAATGATTTCACCTTACTCGATCTTATCGAGCTTGGCTTGGTTCAAATTAGGGCAACCATAAAGGATTGCCCCTACATGATATGCCGTTTTTCGTAGGGGCAATCCCTTGTGGTTGCCCTTAAGTTAAGGATTTTATGTAGGGTGGGTAGCGTGTTTTTGCTGCCCACCAGCCCCGACAGGTGGGCAAAAAGGGCAACCACTAGGGTGTTGCCCCTACAGCCCACCCTACAATAAAACGTCTTTGTGCGGTACGATATGGCATTGACTGAAGTGGTTGCCCTTAACTTAATGGCTTTGATCGTCGGGACAATTATCGGGCAAGTGAGAGCCAAGCAACATGATTGGAGTATCTGCTATTCTGTGTCCATCCCTACCAGACTATACCAAAACAAAACATAATTAGGCGAAATTTTCCAAATCAATATTATTTTTAGCACACCACCTTGCCAAATCACTATAAGCCGGCAAATATATATTCGCTATAAAATTGCGAAAAGGACCAATAATCATCGGTGCCTCAAAACCACTTTTTAGATATATCTTATTCAAGATTGGAACCCCTTCTATATGCTGTTTCAGAAATTCTGCCTGTTCATTAGCCAAATTATTAGCCTTAAATCGTCCATCATCTAAAAGCGCATTAATAGCTTCACTTTTCTCCTCATTGAAACGTTTTTCAAGAGCCAAGCGTTTTTTTTGTTTTTCATCGGCTTGTCGTTTTTGCTCATTGACGGTTTTTTGTTTAGCATCTTGAGCTTTTTCAAAAGGAGATTTTTGAGAGTTTTGTCCATACCAATCTTCGATAATAGCTTTGATCGTCCAAGAAGAAATTTTGCCATCTGGAATTTTACCGGCAGCGTGTTTTTGACGGATGAGTTTGATATTATTGCTAATTACATCTGTAGAGTGGTGGGCGATTAGTTCTTGGATTTTTTCATCGGCGATGCCTTGTTCTTCAAGAAGTTTGTAAGTACCCAGTCACAAATTTGACGGTATTTTGGAGTCCAAGATTTATCTTGGGCGACCGCGCACTCCCAAGATAAATCTTGGACTCCAAAATACCAGACAATTTATGATTCAGTACTTAGTTAGAGGGGACTTTTTCAAAGCTATCATTATGTGGTGAGGGTGGAGTGCTGGTACTGCTTGGTTGTTCAGGGATGATTTGAGGGACAGGCGGCGTTAGTTCGGGTGACGTGTTATTTTAAATAAAATCAGGCAAAGCGGGTGGTTCATTATATTTGGCGTTGCCTTGCAGAGTAAAATGAAGGCGGACAATTTTGCGACCTTTTTTTTTCTTCTTCCCAAATAAAAATTAGGGGCGAGTATTTGGCACAGTCTTTTTGGGCTCTATGTCTCGGCGGAAATCTCTAAAGTTTGTGTATTTGTTTTCCAAACTGAGGCGTTTTTTGAGATCGTCGAGCCAAAAAGAAAGCTGGGTTTTGATGAGTTTCATGCTGGTAAACCAAAAGATTTCAAAAACTCGGATCGAATTGACGCTGGAAGGTTATTAAAACGATTTTCAAAATCAGGGCAAAATAGAACAACGTACTAAAAATGGGACTTGTGTCTTTTTAAGGCGATTTTCAAAACGAGGGCAAAATCAAAGAATGCACTAAAAATGGGGCTTGTGTGTTTTTGAGGTTTCGAGCCTGTCCCGACGGCGGAGGGATCTTGGAGAAATCTTAAAATTGAGGGTAAAATGTAAGAAGGTACTAAAAATCAGGGTTGACGTATTTTGAGGTGATTTGATTTTAGAAAGCTAAAATCAAAAAAATATCAATAAGCGTGGCGCGTGAGCACCAGA
>JSZA02000412.1 GCA_000785145.2 Candidatus Thiomargarita nelsonii | reverse complement strand
GGCTCTATATCGTAGTGATTATAGAATTTGGGTTCTTTGCCATTTTTTACATCGTAATCAACGATAAGAAAATGCCGATCATTTTTATGTAAGCACAATCTTTCATATTCTATAGCTCTTGATTTTGGCATCCATACTGCTGGCTTGTTTTTCTCTGGTAGCACATGAATAAAGTCGGGTAGCGTTGATTTTACTTTTTTTAATAATGACATATCTCACCCAAAAATTTTGGGGGATATAGTTGAAGTATTCTGCTTTTTAGCATAATATTAATCCCGAATTTGATGAAGAAATCACGTAGGGCGGCAACCCAATGATCGTGATTTTTTTTCGCCTAAAATTTGGCTACTGGCTTTAGTTTACTCTTTTTACCTTTAAATTCAACAAACGCCCTCAAAAGCAATCTAAGGCATTTTAACGCATTACTTAGAATCTAGGTCTAAAGCTTGGTTTACTCTCGATACGTTGCTCTCTATGAAGCCTATCAAGCTTGATAGCTGCGTTTCCATATCGCTCAAACGTTTCTCCAATTGTGTTAAGTGCTCTTGATATTTGTTCGCTTGTTCCTCTAATGCTCGGCTTTGCTTTTTGTTCAACTTCTCTAAAGTCGCTATCGTGTGCGTCAATTGTTTTTGAATCTCGTTCATACTGATTTAGCCTACTATTAATTTGATTATTTGAAATTTCAAGCCCAGTGCTAGTAACCCGATTACTATTGATATGCCCAAAATCACCCCGATACTGAAGATCAGCATTGTTTTGCTCTGTGACTTCTTTAATGCGTCCTCGTACTGTTTCGAGTGCGTTGTTAACTGATTTAATACTTCTGCACTCTGTTGGCTTATAGCGTTCTCGATTGTATTTTTGCTTTTTTGTAACCTCTGACTCGTAAAGCTTTCTAGCTTTAATGATTCGCTGTGTATAGTTTTGGCGATAGCGTTCGATGCTTGCTCTGTTTTCTTCTGAAAAGCTTGGACTTGCTCTAAAACTTTGCTCATAAATATCTCCTGTAAGCCTGGTGTTTCTCGAATCGCCTGGGATGCGAATAGAAATAGATTTTTTTGTATCTCTGACAACTGAAAAGCCATTATCTCTCAGTGAATTAACAATATCGTTCCGATTTTGTATAAGCCCCGTTGCTATTAAATTTGTTAAAGCTGTAGTGATATGCTCTGCAATTTCTTTTCTATCGGTCGGTAAGTCGCTGGAGTAACTCATAGAGCGCGTTTTTGATGGGTCGTTGGGGTCTGATAGCCCATGTTTACCGTTCATGTAAGTTTGAAAAGCATCGTTTCGGACGCGATCAACTCGGTCGTAATACGGCTGTAAACGTTTGCTTGTTGTTAACTCTACATTTGGGATTACAAAATTTAACTCCAGCCTGCCTTTATCCCTGTGTTCAACCCACAAACAATCGTACTGATTTGCACTTAAACCTGACATTAAGTGTCGCTCAAGCTCGTTCATCAGCTCTTCTTTTTTGCTCTCTGGTAAATCTGATTCCTCAAATGTAAGTACACCGCTAGTGTATTTTTTTGCGAAGTTTAACGAGTCGATTAACTCTCTTGTTTGCTCAGGATTGCCACGCAAAACACTGGCAAATTCACGATTTCTATCTTTGCCAAGTAAATAATCGACAGGGCCAGAGCCAGCCCCTTTACCTCGGTTATGAAATTTTACTAGCATGATCATCCCTCAATTTTTTTAAGAACGCTTCAATTGCATCGAGCCTAACAAGCACTTCAAGTGCATCAGTCGGGTTTAATTTTGAATTACATTGCCTAGCGATTTGATTAACGTTATTACCCAACGCAGCCAATTGACGAAGCAAAAGCGGATCAACAACCGGCGGCGGATTTCTGCGTTTTACTTTTTTATTCAAACAAGTTTCACGCATCCAAGTTGCAAGCTCGCTACATTCTTTCATCTGCTGTAACTGCTCAAACTCAGAATCAAGTAATCTGATTTTGACTGATTTTGTTCTCTTTTCTTTCATAAAAATGCCTGCGTTTTTATAGGTGTTTTGGGGGTTTTAGGGGTCTCCCCTAACCAGTCACAGTGAACCAAGCAAACGAAGTTTGTGCGGGGTCGCTGTGTATACTGGCTTAAAACCAAAATCAAATTCGAGGTAACGCGTCTATCTGATTGGTTTTATGGTATCACAGAATGAAAAAATCGACTGGAAAGAGAAAATATATTTTGAGGGTGCTTTATTGTGGTTTGAGAATGGTTATCAGAGCCACACGGATGCAAGCATCTGGGGTACTATTTGATAAGGCTTTTGTCTCACTGGAAAAAGAAAGACCAAGAGACTAAAACTACTTCGTAGTTTTCCCCCAAGGGGGATCAACTGATATGGCTTGTTTAGTCTCACGTAAAAAAAGGACTATAAAGCCCCTGTTTTTTTACGTCTAAAGTATGTTGCTCTTGATATGTTTAAATCAAGCCAAGGCTCTCCAAGTGACGTTCTACCGCCACCACGACTGACTAAGCCACCCTTGCGACCTCGCTCAGCTTGTCGAGCACAAAAAGCTGCATAGTCACCTTGATTGAATGTTTTATTGAATGTGTACTGTGATACTGATTTTGCTATTGATTCAACTTCGCTGAGTTGCATCGGATTTTTATACGTGTTGTAACTAATCGCTTTGATTAAAACTTTGTTGAAAAAGTCGCTATAACTTATTTCACTTGTATCTTGCTTGTATGCCCACTTTCTTAAATCGTCAAAAACTTCTCTGTTCCGCCCAGTTCCTTGAACTTCGCGATTACCCGCTCTAATCCGTTTCTGATTTAAGTTAACGACTTCTGCAAGTTCATTCAGTGTGTGCTCTCTGTCGTGTCTCCAGTCTGTGTCTGAGAAGGGGTATAACGGATTTCTGCTGATGTATCGTGCAAAATGATTATCACAGTCGTATTTTTCGTCATACGCTCGCTCTATAGCTTTTAAAAACAAATTCGGCTTGTTGAACTTAGATTTATTTTGAACGTGAACTGGATCGCGTAAAAGCCAAAAAGCTTGGTGATTTAAATTCGCGGGGTTGTATATAATAAAATTTGGCTCTATATCGTAGTGATTATAGAATTTGGGTTCTTTGCCATTTTTTACATCGTAATCAACGATAAGAAAATGC
>JSZA02000411.1 GCA_000785145.2 Candidatus Thiomargarita nelsonii | reverse complement strand
ATGCAGAGCTGGGCGGATTATCTAGATAAGCTTAGAACGCAGGCTATGAAGGGGAATCGTCCAGTTGAGGATGAGGCCTGATTTTTTTTACAGATGCAAGGTCGGGTGCAGATTGGGGCGTCCTTCTTTATTGTATTGGGCTTATGTATAGCGACCTTCATCCAGTGAATAATTACAAATAAAATGTATTAAAATATTTTATTTGTTACCTTTTCTGAAACTAGTCCGATATCCAAACTAGCTCGTTTTTGTTAATAATATAAGGAAGAAGACAATGACTCATGGTTTCGCAAATATTTTAATTGTTTTCAGTCTAATATCTATAGGATGCACAAAAACACCTGATGAAGTCAAAGAATCACAATCATATGTAAAAGCAAAAGAGCAGTATCCTCCTACAATCAACCCCCTGGCTCTTGCTTATTACCTAGCTTTTGTCGATTTTGAAGTAGACTTGCCTGATCCTAAAGAACAAAATAAAATGAATGAAATCCTACAAAATGAAATAAAAGATATCTTAGGTGTTGAGGAATGGACAACATTAGTCCATTTTGCACGGGGAGCATATACAATGAGCGAAGAGGATAGGCAAGAACTTATCGCGGATATGGTAGCAGCGAAACAGATAACACCTGAAGAAGCAGAAAAGCTAGTAAAAGAGCGTCTGAGGCAAAAGAAAGAAGAGATTAAGGATAAAATCAAAGATCCTTTTTTCTGGATCAGTCTCATTCCCTATATGAAAAGCATTAAAATCGTTAAAAAAGGAACAGTCGATGTCGCAAAACATCTAGAAACAATCTTTAAAACAATGGATCCAAAGTTAGTACCGGTGATTATAAAAACCTTGCATCCTGCAGCTGATCCATGGGAAGTTGAGAGAGGCGGTTGGTTGCTTAATATGGCAAGCAAGTACCACAGAAAACTAAAACAACAAACAACAATACGCTCCCCCATGCAGAAGAAACCACGTTTTACCCTCAGCGATAAGGTTAATGGTATTTTGTCAAATCACGAGATTAATACAAATCTCATAAAGCTTTTTCAAACTCTTCCCCTTGCTTCTACAAAGTTCGAAGATGATATGTTTGGACTTCTCATCGCTGCTTCTGAATTATTTGGTGAGACAGAAACCAATACCATCCTAGAGCGTTTGATACCGAAGAACATGCGGCAGGAGATAGAGAAACTGAAGAAGATGTTGGAAGTTATCAAGACTACCTTTAAACATGACACAAGAAGAGAAGTGTTATTCACCTCTACTTATAAGAACAGATTCGAGAGTTTCAACCAGCTGTTCCTCCCCACCCTCCCAGGCACTAATCATCCTAAGAAAAAGACAGGATTTAAAAGTTACGAGAAGCTAAGCAGCGATAATAGCTACAACCGAATAGAAAAGCAAATAATACAGTCGTTTATTATTCTAAAAGCCTGCGTTGTTCAGTTTCAACTGCATTATAAAATAAATGGGGTCTGGCCTACTGAAGGTGTGCAAAATTTTTCTTTACCTAGTGGAAAAAGTGCTACATCTAATAACAATCTGAAGTTTCCTGAAAAGTCCGTACTAGATTTGGCTAAACTATGGATAAGAAGACCGATAAACTGGAAACTTGCTAATAACGAAAGTAAAACTAACTTTGAAGTTTTTCCTGAACCTACCTCAGATACAACAACTTCTACCTCAGATACAACATCAGATCCAGGAGGATATTACCGCTTCCGGCATTCCGGAAGTAAACCCGAGAAGCAAGTGAATTTCGAGTGGTCGTTTTACACAGAAGAGGATTTGGAACAACATGGATGGGTTCACAGAAGTGGTGATAATCAGAACGTTTCATGGCCTTGTAATGGACACCTAGATTTCATTACCCAACCCTAAGGGATAGAAATTCTTGAAACAAATTTGTATTCGTCACTTTTGTATTCATCGAGATAGTATAGATGGAAGGGTATAACATATGACTGTAATTTTATAAATTTATTTTGTTTTTTAAGTTCATTATATAATTGTATACTTCCATCAACATCTGGTCTAGAATTTCCATGATGTCCAGGCATTTCTTCAGGATAACCTTTAAGTGAGTAAAGCTCATAAACACCCATGGGTACATGGGTATGAAAATCAAGAACTGTAATAATATCATTCATATCCACAACCTTCTTAGAAATTGCATCCATAAGCCTTTCCAAAGTAATATGGATTGCATCTACATTCCCTGTTGTAAAAGGTTTCCCTTGAACAGACTTCGTTTTTGCGTCCGATTTTAAGACAAGTACAACCGCCATATGCTCAAAGTAAAACGTATCCCATTCACCCTGTTTTATCGCAGATTGAAGCGTCGATTGCACAACATCAAGAATGACTTGCTGAATAGCAGGAGGGAATGCATATAAAGACACCTCCTCTTGCTTAAAAGAAACAGGATATTTTTTTCCATGTGCTTCTTGATTTGCAAACTTATTAAAAGGAGAACCATCCTTCCTATTTGCTTCTGGCATAAAGCTTTTGGGCTGATCGCTAGAGTCCATGCGGGTGACATAAAGAGCAGACCTCAAGCTGTTGCATTCCGCACTTTTATCCCAAGTATCTATGACGATAGCAGAACCATTTCCTTTTAAAGGATTGACAAGACAAATCAAAAAAATACATATATTTTTCATAAAAACTTCCCAAAAGACAATCCTATGTAATATAAGAGAAAAAGTCAAGATTTTTATACTATATCAACTCTTGCTATACATATTTTGTTCACTGCAATGGTAAAAACCTGAATATGTGGATTAAAGCAGAAGCAGTGGACTATATAAACCCACAGGAGGATAGTGTGGAAGAAAACTCAGAATTAGAACGCTAAGTCTTTAGTGGTTATGAACTAGAAATTCGAGTTTACCAAAATCTGCAAAAGAGGATGGAGTGTTGTTCGCATCAAGGGGGGAGGATGATTTTGAACTGTCGATGGTTGAAAATAGAAACTACAGAAAAACAATCACTGAGGCCAAAAATTCAAAAGGCTGCCACTTTCTTGCCTGTAATAATTCTCTGAAAAACCAGAATCTTGTACCATTTTTTTTTCAGAAATTTAGATAGGTGAACTAATTAGTAGCAAATCCTATTTTATTCTCTGTCAAAATTTCTTTT
>JSZA02000316.1 GCA_000785145.2 Candidatus Thiomargarita nelsonii | reverse complement strand
AACGGAGTTCCGAAGAACCAAAGCGGGTAGCTTTAAAATAACCTATTTGACTAAGTTATTTATGGACAGCTACTTAGTGCATGTACTAAAGAGGAAAAAGCAGCATTTGCTGATACACTTTTCAGATTGAGTCAATTGACTTGGACTATGATAACAAACTCACCTCGACATGGTTTAGGTTATGAGAAAATAGCTAGAACGAGTATCCGTGCGCCGATACCTACAGACATCACCGACGATGTTACCTTCATTGCTTTTCGATTTTATGGTAAAGCACCGATGGTAGGTTATCGAGAGGGCTATATTTTCCATATTCTTTGGATTGACAGGGATTTTACGCTTTACTCTCACGGTTAGCCAGTTCCCGATTTCTATAAGCCGATACATTTTTATTAACAAATGTTACCATTCATTAACAACGCACACAGGACAAGGTCCTGGAGGGGGCATCTCCCAAAGATCTAAGAATTCTTAGATCGCTTTAGACAACCAGAATTGACTTGGTTCTCGCCAATCAGTTGTTGTCAGTCTCAGGTTTTACCAGCCTAACTTTACAGACTGAACCAAATACCTGCCACTTGAACTAAAGTCCTTTGACTCTAGCTGCGTGGCATCATACTAAACCAATTAGAATTTGTCAAGAAAATATATTTAACTAACTTAACGATTTTTCAGTCTCGTAAAAATACGGTTTTTTGTTAAATATTATTAATATTTGTTAGCGAGCGTAGGGTGCGTCCTACGCACCCTCATCGACACCCTGAACGATCTATCAACGCTCGACAGTCAATGACGGTTTTAAGGGAGCCGCCAGCGCTCCCAAATAGTTTCTGAATCTTACGATTTTGGTTCTACCATTGCCTCGGAAACCGTCTCAGTGGGCGGCGTATCCTTTTCACCAGATAACTTTGCCTTTGTTGCTTTAACACCACTTTTGACAGTATCTGTCAGTTGAGACGCACTTTGATTAATTTTTTGTCTAGCCGTTTTATTCGTCGCTAGAAAAGTCACACCACTGCCCACAGCAGCACCAACTAGTAAGGGTATGAGTGGAAAAGGCATATTCGTTCTCCCGTTGTCAATTGGAAAATTGCTGTTTCATTATACATGATTAATGATGTCGATTAACCTTGACAGAGATCAATGCCATTAAGTATCGAGGGCAACCATAAAGGATTGCCCCTACAAACCGTGATTTTTCGTAGGGGCCCGATACGATATGGCATTGTAGATAGGTGCTATTTTGAATCTCTTGTCTCAGCTATTCTTCTGATCTCTTTATCTACAAAGAAGATACCTTTTCCACCCGCGTTAATCATCTTGATTCGATCAAGAATTGACTTGAACAAGTGTTCTTCTTCATGTTGTTCCGCAACATACCACTGAAGAAAATTAAAGGTTGAAAAATCACCTTCTTTAAATGCCGTGCTCACAAGCTGGTTAATTTCTTGTGTGATAAAACACTCATGATCGTATGTTGCTTGAAAGACTTCAAGCACAGATTCATATTCGGCTTTCGGTGCTTTGATTTCGCCAATGAGCGACATTGAGCCAGTCTCATTAACATAATCAAATAATTGTTGCATGTGTCCCTTTTCTTCATTAGAGTGTTGGCGTAAAAAAAACGCGCAACCTTCGAGACTTTGAGACAGCAAGCGTAGCCTGGATTAATGTAGCAAGCGTAGCCTAGATTGTGCGCCATTATAGCAAGCATAGCCTAAATTAATGTAGGGTGCGTCCTACGCACCCGTTTTGTATGTAATATATTAATTTATATATATTTTTTTATATTATCTGTCTAAAATAAAATCACCTCAAAAACACGCGAGCCTGATTTTTAGCAAGCGTAGCCTGGATTAATGTAGCAAGCGTAGCCTAGATTGTGCGCCATTATAGCAAGCATAGCCTAAATTAATGTAGGGTGCGTCCTACGCACCCGTTTTGTATGTAATATATTAATTTATATATATTTTTTTATATTATCTGTCTAAAATAAAATCACCTCAAAAACACGCGAGCCTGATTTTTAGTACCTTCTTATATTTTACCCCTGATTTTCAAATCACCGATAAAATCGGTCAAGCCCCATTTTTACTAGCTTTTTATATTTTAACCCTATTATGTCATACTCATTTGTCATTTGTCCTGATTTGGCGGATAATACCAAATATTAGCCAGCGTAGGGTGCGTCCTGGGCACAAATAAACGACACGCACCGCTATACCTTTACATCGGTGCGTGGGACGCACCCTACGCTTGCTAGTGCGGCTCATCCACGTCCTATTTGCCAGAAACTGGGAGCTTCAAGATCGCCTCCTTTGCCAGTCCAACCTGCTCAATATGGCCAGTGACGCGCTCGCCTGTTTTTCCGTCCATGTAGATCAGGTGGGTATGCGTGCTCGTTGCCGGATGAGTCAACTTGCCTACTGAGTCAGCAGCATAAACTCCGACGAGCGTCCCATTCACCGTCTTTACTTCCAACTCAAACGGTTTATTTCCCTTATGAGTGTCGAGTTTCATCATCCGGGCACGGATCGGGCAGACACCATTGATGACATGAAGTCGCACATCGTTAAACTCTCCCTCAATGACAAATATAAACGGCTTGGAGACGTCGATCCCTTTGCTGGTCGCCATAGCCTTGAGGGTTCTGTCGAATTGTTCATGCGAAACCTCCTCGGTCATGGTGATATCCATCCACTCGCTGACCGATTGGCCTACGATCATGGTCGCCTTAGCATCTGAGTCCATCGGTTGAGGGCGACCATCCTGTGTAACGCCAGTAATGATTGCCACGGAATTCAAGACGGTGATTTCCCCCCGGATAGCTTCCAGGGCACCGACTCCATAGAAATGTGGCTTATTGACGATCTCGGCTAGCTCCACGCGACCGTGATGCTGCTTCTTTCCAATGACTTTGTGCATTTCTCCAATTTGAATGAGCCCCGCCGACTTGTTTAGCTGTTCAGCGTTGCAGGCGACAATTGGCACGGCTACAAGAGCATATGCAAGAACGGATAGTGAGATAAAAGTTGTTTTTTTAATCATTATCGAATATACCTGTCAATTTTCAAATTATAATAAATTTTTAGCTATTTCTGAGGGAGACTGCGTTCCTGCCACATAAAATAGATAGCAGGTCTCTTATACATAAGTCCATTTACGAGGTTTTGTAGGGTGCGTCCTACGCACCTTGACTCTTAATTTGTGCCCAG
>JSZA02000010.1 GCA_000785145.2 Candidatus Thiomargarita nelsonii | reverse complement strand
TCTGGTGCTCACGCGCCACGCTTATTGATATTTTTTTGATTTTAGCTTTCTAAAATCAAATCACCTCAAAATACGCCAAGCCTGATTTTTAGTACCTTCTTACATTTTACCCTCAATTTTCAAATCGCCTCAAAAACACACAAGTCCCATTTTTAGTGCATTCTTCGATTTTGCCCTCCCAAAAGAAAATGGCCTCAAAAACATACAAGCCCCATTTTTAGCAAGTAGGGTGCGTCCTACGCACCTTTTTAGCAAGTAGGGTGCGTCCTACGCACCTTTTTAGTTCGCTCCGCTTGGATTAAATGTATGTAGACATATTTTTGTCAATGTAGATAAAGCATCTGTTACAAGACGGTGCGTAGGACGCACCCTACAATCCAGGCGGAGCGAACTAAACACACCAAACTTATGAAACGAAGTAAATTTATAATAATGGTGGGTTTCGCTCTACCCACCCTACAATAAAACGTTGGATCCTGGTGTTGGAAAAAAAAGATTGCGGTTCAACCTTTGCCTTGGTCTGATGTCGCGCATCCCTGAATGCTCTGGTGAGGTCCAGTTTTAATTGGACTACCTGGGGTGTGTTACGGGAAAGGGTGAGGGCAAAGACGGCTTGGTCTTCGTTGAGAAGGGCGTATTTGGCCTGAGTAGCACCAACAGTACGTTTTCTCACTTCCGTTTGAAACGGTGCGTAGGACGCACCCTACAATCCAGGCGGAGCGAACTAAACACACCAAACTTATGAAACGAAGTAAATTTATAATAATGGTGGGTTTCGCTCTACCCACCCTACAATAAAACGTTGGATCCTGGTGTTGGAAAAAAAAGATTGCGGTTCAACCTTTGCCTTGGTCTGATGTCGCGCATCCCTGAATGCTCTGGTGAGGTCCAGTTTTAATTGGACTACCTGGGGTGTGTTACGGGAAAGGGTGAGGGCAAAGACGGCTTGGTCTTCGTTGAGAAGGGCGTATTTGGCCTGAGTAGCACCAACAGTACGTTTTCTCACTTCCGTTTGAAACGGAAGTGAACCAAGCTCTTGAAACTTATCAAGATATTTATTGATGGTTTCAATTAAGTTTTTATGTTGAATACCAAGCCGCTCGGCAATTGATTGTTTGCGTTTTGGACGCAATTTGGGTAGTATTACTCATGGTAATCATTCCTTATTATGTGGTGTGATTACAACGGCGATTACTAAGAAGACTGCCAATCAAGCTAGTAATCGTCGTGTCTCTTAATGCAAAAATACAACATACGGCTATCCCGTATGCTGGAGTTATAATATATACGGGTTATCAGTATGTCAAAACTTTTTTCAATTTTTTAAGAGATAAAATTATGAGCACTGAAAATTGGTTTAAAACAGGCGATAAAACATGGTTAAGAAAATTTGCCGAAAACAATGGAATAACCTTTACACAATTGCGTACCGAAATCTTTCCTAATAGTAATAAAAGAACATTAGAAGATTTATGGCAAATGAGACATGCTGCGATTGGTTCTTATGCTGACGCATTGCTCTGGTACGCCAAGGCCAGGCGGAAAAAATGGGAATGCGTAGGGGTGGCTAACAAATTGTGATAACACGCAACAGCAAGCGTAGGGTCAATGCCATTAAGCCTGTCCCTTTGTACGGAGCAATGCCATTAAGTTAAGGGCAACCATAAAGGATTGCCCCTACATGGACCGTGATTTCTCGTAGGGGCAATCCCTTGTGGTTGCCCTTAACTTAATGGCATTGTTTGTACGGAGGGAACATCGCTCGCGTAGCCTCAATGCCATATCGTACCGCCAAATTCCATACATGTCGGGTGGAGAAATAGAGGGCGTATCTAGCTGATTAATATATAAGTTTTGGTGGATACGCGGAGCGATATCCACCCGACATAAGCTTAACTTAATGGCAGTGGGTGATGTGGCTCCGCCTTTGCGTGATCGGGTGTTGGGGCGTGTGGTGGCGGTTGATGTGTTTAAGCCGAATGTGCTTGAGCCTGTGGTTCTTCATGCAAGAGAATTGCGTCCGATTGTGAGATTAGTGGATCAAGAGACGGGTAATGAGTTGTTTATGCCGGATACTGAAGTGCCCGCGAGTTATTTTTTGCCGCCGCGAGCGATTATTAAGGTGGATGAGGGTAGTTTGGTGGAGGTAGGCGATGTGATAGCGCGATTGCCACAAGAATCTTCTAAGACTCGTGACATTACGGGTGGTTTACCACGAGTGGCGGACTTGTTTGAGGCTCGCATACCAAAAGAGCCGGCGATTTTGGCGGGCAAGGAGCCGGCGACATTTGAGCCGAAATTGCCTTAGTATTACTAAGGCATCGTTGGCAACGGATTCTTTTGTGTCTGCGGCATCTTTTCAGGAGACGACGCGGGTTTTAACGGAGTCATCGGTGAATGGATCGTTAGATGATTTGCGCGGCTTAAAGGAAAATGTGATCGTCGGGCGTTTAATCCCTGCGGGAACGGGGTTGGCTTATCATGAAGAAAGGAGGCAGCGGCGGTTGCGGCATTTGCATTATCGGGAAATTAAGCCGGTTAGTCGGGAGAGTTTGTTGGGGGGGTAAGTCAAAGCCTTATTATTTAATATTTATAGAAATCCTATTTTTTTAAAAAATAGGATTTCTTTGAAATACGTGCAAGGTGCGCCTTGCACTCCCAGATGTCCACATCACGCAAACCTTGATTTTATTAGACTCTGTCTTTTTAGTCAATGCCATTAAGTTAAGAAATATTGTAGGGTGGGTAGAGCGAGAGCGAAACCCACCATTGTTATAAATTTCAACGAGTTGGTGGGTGTAGCGAAGCTCTACCCACCCGACAAAAAAAGCTTAACTTAATGGCATTGGTCCTACGCACCGGTTATTAGGTTCTAAGAATTTGGTGCGTGGGACGCACCCTACGCTTGCTTGATTATATAAAAATCATTTACACTCTATAAAGAAAAATTTCAACGAGAGACTTCATTGTGCAAATAACTCTTCTATAAAAAATGGAGTGGCTGGTTTAATCTGTTGTTTTGGATAATATTTTTCCAATATCTTAAAGACTTCTTCCGCTGTGGTTATTTCCATCTTATTAATCAAAAACTGAATGTCATCTTTATCCCTCGTATCTACTCTAGCAGCTAAAGTATTCATTGCTAACAGATAATCAGGTTCGGGTCTGTAAATTTTGAGATTAGACCAATTAAAGAAAATTTGTTGGTTATGATTGACCACAAAACATTTAACTGAATCATTTAACCAATCTTCATCCAGATTATTAGCATGAGCCACTTTTTCAATTGCGGCGCGGAGTTTTGGTACCGGCTCAAAAATGGCATCAACGTCTTTGGTGCTTGGTCTAGCGTTTTATGTCTTGTCAGAGGGTTGATTGTTCATTTGGTAAAGTTGTTGGACTTAGGAGTCGGAGATGGCGCGATTATAGATGCGAAGGTCATCAAGCACCCCATCATATTGTTGTGAAGGATCCCAACAACCGCCGACGCAATCTTGATCCCCACCTAACCACAATCCAGAAGTGTCTATAGTTAACGTACCTGTTGGTGCCGTATCCCAAAGCGGAGAGTCATATTCGCCATCAATATACAACTTTATCTCGGAAGATGATCGTGTAATTGTTAAATAGTGCCATATCCCATCATTAATGATACGATAGATAGAGAATTTAATCCATCCATAGCATTTTTCATTAACTTTATTCTGCTTTGAATACCATCAAATTCATAAGCACTATCAGCACTCCCAAACCGATCCTCAATCAAAGTAGCACCATGCACGGTTCCATGATTCCCATTCCCACTTTCATCATTAGCATTCCCATCACTCAAATCAGCCCTCGCCCCCGAAAACCAAGACAATCCGATTGCAATTAAAAGTACGGTGCGTAACCGGCACCTAAGTTTTGTCATTGCATTTACTCCTCTAAGTTAAAACAAGTGAACACCTCATCGTTAGTGACTGAGATTCTTTTGAGTGGTTAAATTAATTATAGCACACGAATAACCATCCAATAGGCTCAGCACAGCTTTTGGTGTCATCAAAAATGATGACAATGTGAACGGCATTTTCCATTGATTGGCTCCATAATGATAAAATATCATATAAACTGGCTTATGAAATAGGATTTTTTGATAAACCTTAATCTTAAAAATCCTATTTCTTGAAGAAATAGGATTTTTTATTCCTCAATCAGATAATCCCTTATTTGGTTAAAATCTGTCAGCATTTTATGAAATTCGATAAATCTATCCCTACTTCCAAATAATTTCAAAACATTTTCTTTCATTAATTTAGTATTAGCATCCTTTATAAAAGCATTGTAAGAGCTATAACGCCATTTTTGAATGTCCTGTATTAAGCCATGATGTATGGGGTTGTGGTGAATCTAATGGATTAGAGCCATTAAGTAAATATCGTTATCGACATGGATTCGTTTGAAATGTTTTTGAAAAAGACTGCCCCTTCTGGCTTCTTGCTTATTAATGGCTTTAGCATAACTAATAAAACATTTCCTGAATTGTTCCTCAACATTGATATCATTGTCCAAGGCAATATGCTTAACAGCATTAAGACTTTTAATCAAAGCGATAGTGTCAATCTCTTGAATCATTTTCACGGCATGGAAACTCTCGTTTAAAATAAGAGTATTAATTTTCTTAACCGCGTTGATAATATCGCCCAATACAATAATATCAATTTCCTTAACCGCGTTATGAATGGTATTAAGCGTCTCGTTTAAAACGATAGTACTGGTGCTGAGTGAGACTTCATAATACGTCCTATAAACGAGCATCAAAGAAATCCTATTTTTAAAAAAAATAGGATTTCCCCCCCTAAGCTTCTCATTTCATCAAAGTGGCTAAGCGTTCCGTCGTCGGCGGTTTTACCACACCTTTTTCCGTGACGATGACATCGACTAATGCAGCAGGCGTGACATCAAATGAAGGATTCCATGCTTTTGCCCCATTCGGCGCAATGCTTTGTCCGCCTATCATCAGGATTTCTGTCATCGCGCGTTCTTCAATGATAATTTGATTGCCACTCTCTAAATTCATATCTATAGTTGAAGTCGGTGCCACTACCATGAATTTAATTCCATGTTGACGTGCTAACACCGCGAGACTATATGTGCCAATTTTATTAGCAACATCGCCATTGGCTGTGATACGATCGGCACCAACAATAATCCAATTAATTCGTTTTTGTTGCATTAAAGCCGCAGCCGCTCCGTCGGCTAATAAGGTGACGGGAATATTGTCTTGTAGTAATTCCCATGCGGTTAAGCGTGCGCCTTGTAGCCAAGGGCGCGTTTCATCTGCATAAACTTGGCTGATTTTTCCGGCAGCATGGGCACTGCGAATGACACCTAAAGCAGTGCCATAGCCGCCCGTTGCTAATGCCCCCGCATTGCAATGCGTCAAAACTTGACAATCAGAGGGCAATAGGCTTGCCCCTAAATCTCCCATCTGACGATTGGCATCAATATCTTCTTGTTGAATACCTTGGGCTTCTTCTAGTAAACTTGGTACAGGATTTCCGCTGATTTTCGCAAAACATCCTCTCATGCGTTGTAGTGCCCAGACTAAATTAACAGCGGTGGGACGCGCTTGTGCCAATTGCTGCATGTTGGTTTCTATAAGGGTTTGCCAATGATTGGGATCGGCAGCGTAAGCCGCTTTGGAGGCTAACACAACACCATAAGCAGCAGTGATACCAATGGCTGGTGCGCCACGCACAACCATATCGGAAATCGCCTGTGCCACTGATGTTGCACTTGAAAGTGCCATCAGTTGATGTTCTTGTGGCAATTTGCGTTGATCTAATAAATGTAATTGATCGTTTTGCCAAGTGATGGCGCATAAAATGTCATGTTGATTGGGCATAGATTGTTTTTTTCAGTTATCACTTTAACAGGAGTCCAAGATTTATCTTGGACGTATCTAAAGCATCCAGAGTACTATAATTCTTGATCGGCGTGGCGTTTTGATTTATGATGCACTACACACTTAATTTAATTTTTTGGGCGGCGTTCCGGGCAAAGTTAATGATTAACTTGACAATGTCAGGTATTATGTGCAAGCTGTATGCAATTTTGTCAAATGATGTAACCTTGTCAAATTAATTTGTCAACACTAGGAGAATTTTAAATGAGTATTAATTTAAAAAAGCTAAGTTTGCTTTTTGTATTGCTTTTCTCAGTGGTATCGTGTTCCACAGATACTGTTAAACCAACTGTGCCTGATGATTTATCAATGGAGAGTGGGGACCTTGAAAAGGGAGTAACAGATGATGCCATGTCAATGATGGATGATGTGTTTGAAGAGGGTGAAAGTGCCACAGATGATGCCATGTCAATGATGGATGATGGATTTGAAGATGGTGCCACAGATGATGCCATGTCAATGATGGATGATGCGTTTGAAGACGGTGCCACAGATGACGCCATGTCAATGATGGATGATGGATTTGAAGATGGTGCCACAGATGATGCCATGTCAATGATGGATGATGCGTTTGAAGACGGTCAAAGTGCCACAGATGACGCTATGTCAATGGCGGATGATGTCTTTGAAGACGGTCAAAGTGCCACTGATGACGCTATCTCAATGGCGGATGATGTCTTTGAAGACGGTCAAAGTGCCACAGATGACGCTATCTCAATGGCGGATGATGTCTTTGAAGACGGTCAAGATGATGTCGTGTCAATGGCGGATGATGCGTTCAGAGGAGCTGGCAAAGATGTTTTCTCAAGGGGGGTTGATGCCTATGACAGTGGTGATTATGCAACAGCTTTTGAACTCTTTAGCCAAACTGCTGAGACGGGAGATGCGCCAGCACAATACAATTTAGGCTTGATGTACCTCAATGGCCAAGGGGTGACTCAAAATGATACGGAAGCCTTAAAATGGCTTAGCAAAGCCGCCGCTCAGGGCGCCGCAGAGGCACAATTCAAATTAGGCCAGATGTATGACGAAGGTAATGGGGTTGATCAAGATGACTTTGAAGCTTTCAATTGGTATAGTCAAGCCGCTGAACAAGGCGTTGTAGAAGCACAAGCCGTGTTAGGTGGGATGTACCACAGTGGCAGAGGAGTGAGCCAAAATGATCAACAGGCTTTTGAGTGGTATCAGCGAGCTGCTAACCAGGGATTTGTGAGAGCACAAACTCTATTAGGTCTGATGTACCACACTGGCGACGGGGTAGGTCAAAATTATCAAGAGGCTGTTGAGTGGTATAGCAAAGCCGCCGCTCAGGGTGATACCGGCGCACAATACAACTTAGCCGTGATGTACCATAATGGCGAAGGGGTTACTCAGAATGATGATGAAGCTCGTAGGTGGTTTCAGAAAGCGGCCGATCAAGGTGATCAAGACGCAGACAATTTTTTGCAAAACTAGATAAGCACTGAAAAATACATGACGGATATTTTCGTATTTTATTTTTGCGAAAGTATCCGTTTTTGTTTTTTTTTCTTAGGAACTCGTATGGACGTCGGCTCGTCCAAGATAAATCTTGGACTCCTTTTATACCTGATGATTAACTTATCAGGGGCACATGCTCTTGAGCCCAAAGTTTTTGTACAATTAGGACATGCCAATTGGGTTAATGCCATCGCCTTTGCCCCCGATAGCAAAACGGCTCTCTCTGGCAGTGCCGATAATACGCTCAAATGGTGGGACTTAGATACTGGGCGCCTCATCAGAACCTTTCAAGGACATGCACATTCGGTTAATGGTGTTGCCTTTGCCCCTGATGGCAAAACGGCACTCTCCGGCAGTTCAGATAATCTCCTCAAATGGTGGGACTTAGAAACTGGGCGCGTCATCAAGACGTTTCAAGGACATGCCTATTCTGTTAATGCGGTTGCCTTTGCCCCAGATGGCAAAACAGCACTCTCCGCTAGTTCAGATAATACCCTCAAATGGTGGGACTTAAAAAGTGGGCAACTCATCAAAACCTTTCAAGGACATACCTATTCAGTCAATGCCGTCACATTTTCCGGCGATGGCAAAACAGCACTCTCTGGTAGCACGGATAATACTCTCAAATGGTGGAACTTAAAAACTGGGCAAGTTATCAGAACCTTTCAAGGACATGCCTATTCAGTCAATGCCATTGCCTTTGGTCCCAATAGCAAAACGGCACTTTCCGGAAGTTCAGATAAAACGCTCAAATGGTGGAATTTAGAAACGGGGCGCGTCATCAAAACATTTCAAGAACAGGCTGTTAATGCCGTCGCTTTTGCGCCAGATGGTAAAACCGCTTTGTCTGGTGGATCGGATGGTAGTCTCAAATGGTGGAACTTAGAAAGTGGGCGCGTTATCAGGGCTTTTCAAGGACATTCTGTCAATGCCGTCGCATTTTCTCACGATGGCAAAACGGCTTTATCAGCGGGATCGGATAATACGCTGAAATGGTGGGCGTTAGAGAGTGGACAATTGATTCGGACGTTTCAAGGATATAGTAAACCTATTAAAAGCGTCGCCTTTAGCCCAGATGGCAAAACAGTCCTTTCGGCGGATAATAAGCTGAATTGGTGGAATTTAGATAATGGACAGCTTATCAAAACGGTTCAAGAAAAATTTATTAATATCATCGCATTTTCCCCTGATGTAAAAAGTGCATTCTCAAAAAATGACGATAACAGCTTGATTTGGTGGGATTTAGAAACCCGCGTTACCATCAAAATCTTTGAAGGCGTTAGCGTTAATGCTGTCGCCTTTGCCCCCGATAGCAAAACGGCTCTTTCAGCTAATGATGATAAAACGCTCAAATGGTGGGAATTGGAAACGGGGCGCCTCATCAAAACTTTTGAAGAACATAGTTATCCTATCAATACCCTTGCCTTTTCTCCCGATGGCAAAACGGCACTTTCTGGTGGTGATAGTTTGACATGGTGGGAATTAGAAAGTGGGCAGATTATCAAAACCTACGAACATGCCTATTCCATTAATGCCGTTGCCTTTTCTCCCGATGGCAAAACGGCACTTTCTGGCAGTGATGATAATAGCCTCAAATGGTGGAACTTGGAAAGTGGGCGTTTGATTCGGACGTTTCAAGGACATTCTTCTTATATTAATGCCGTCGCATTTGCGCCCAATGGCAAAATCGCCTTATCAGGTAGTGAAGATGGCAGTACGCGCTTATGGAATCTCCAAACGGGTGAAGAAATTGCCCAATTGTTTGCTTTTAAAGAGGGCGGATGGGCAACGCTTACTGGACAAGGATATTATGTGGCTTCTGCAATTGGTGAAAAATATATCAATGTGAGTCTCAGTGACAATGTCACCGATGTTGAATCATATCGCCTCCAATTCAATCAACCAGAATTAGTTAAGCTGATTTTACAAATTAAAGAGATAGATATAACACCACCGCGTATTATTTTGCGCCCCAAACAACATGCTGTTTTTGATCAAATTGTGATAGAGGCGGAGAGTTATACATTGCATGGACAAGTTCTTGATGATTCTGGAATCGCTTCTGTGACTGTCAATGATCTGCCGACAAGCTTAGACGAAAAAGGCTATTTTTCTGTTGAAGTCCAACTGAAACGGGGAAACAATCCTATTCAGATTACGGCAAACGATATTTACAATCACAGTGCTAAAAGCGTTATTTTGATACACCAAATGAATTGTTTGGCTGAGACAGCGTTCACCAGCGAAGATATCGACACTTTGCACAAGCTCAAAGTCAAAATAGCTTTTAGCCTTGAAGAACAAGCCTTCATAGTGCCAACAGATATGTCACCTCCCTGTTTGCAACATGTAGCCTATTTAGATTTAAGGTATTTAAGCTTGAGCGAATTACCCGATTGGTTAGGCAAATTTAGCGGATTACGCAAATTGGATATATCACATAATGAATTAGCACACGACAAATTACAGTCTTTTTTAGAAACGAAGACGGTTTTGGAAATCTTAGAACTATCTCATAATCCCTTATTTGAGGCATCCTCCTTTTGGGAGCGCATCGGATTGAAAACAACCCCATCAATTCCGCCTGCTCTTTGGCAAAAGTTAAGTGGTTTGCGAAAATTGAATCTTTCTGATACGGGTGGAGATGCTGAGAATTATGGTGATTTATCCCGTTTAACCCATTTACAGAGCTTAAATCTTAGCCATAATCGTTTAACAACACTAGAAGCACTTCATTTACAAAAACTGAAAAATATACGCCGTTTAAATATCAGCCATAACCAATTAGAAAATGTAAACTTTGGACAAATTTCTCAGTCTCGCTTACAAGTCTTAAATTTATCCTTTAATCGTCTCGGACATTTGACATTTGCTCCCCTACCACATCTCAATAGGCTGTTTTTACATAGGAATTATAATGTATCTTTTGATAAACCGTTTAAATTGCAAGATTTACGTTCTATGACATTTGATAAAGGAACAAAAGTCCCTGAAGGTTTGCTCAAGCAAATTGGGGGGCAATTCTGAAACCACGGAGATTTTGGAGTCCAAAGCTTTAGCTTTGGATTTTGTTGTTTCGCTCATTGCGCGGAGCGGATTTCCCGAAACAACTGTAAACCTAGTACACTGTCAATGTTGTTTTGTAGGGTGCGTCCTGGGCACAAATAATCGGTAAAGGTGCGTAGGACGCACCCTACATTACCCAAATAACTTATGTTGACAGCGTACTAGCTAAACATATCACTCGTGATATTCTTATACCAGCTATAGGCATAAGCCGCTTCACTTCGTCTGTATTCAAGCGAAGCATCTAAAGGAGAAGTGCCACTTGCACCTTGAGTCGCTTGAAACCTAAGCAGTAGGAGAATAATTATACGGAACGGGGTAATACTATATGTGCGACTCGTTTGGCCTAATTCGCTAGGACTTCCTAGTTCTAGCATGGCAATTGGCTAGAAAGCAACTGCCGGCATCTCATAAGGACTGAGTGTCAGTGCAAGGCAGTAAAGTCCCACAAGGGCGAGCGTATAGTCATGGTACTATCTGTAATGTCGGTAATTACCACCCTCTCAACGATGGAAAAAGGTTTTTAGGTAACAGTTCTTATATAGAAACTGATTACAATTGTCCGATACACATCCGATTATGGGATAGAACCTAAAACTATGAGTTAAAACATACTAGAGGAACGAGGAAAAACGAAACCTACATGCCCCTAGCAGGAAAGCTAGAGATTTGCCCATTGGTAAATGAACGGCCGGTTTCGGGTAGGATTAGGTTGGAAAGCTAAAGCCAGATGCAACGAAGTAACGAAGTAAACCGAACCGTCCAAGTGGGACTCTGGATATGCCGATTAACCTAACGGAACAACTAGAATGTGGGCGAATTTGTAACGACCCTAATAGGCAACTATTGCAGTCTAAGGCACGGTAATCCCGTGAGGCGCAACATATTGTACGGTTCGTGCTTAACAAACACATTGGCCACAAAATCTCCATGCAAAGCCAGTATGAAGATAATAAACCTAAAAGGGTTTAGAGGTTATACTACGAGGAATAATGTTCTAATGACCTCGCTGTATCGAGCTAAAGACTCAGTTGTAGCGTTCGACTGGCTGAAAAAGACGCACATGCTAGATTGCATGTATCCGAGGAGCCGTACTCGCAAAGAAAATCTCATGTACTGTTTTGAAGACTGGTATTACAAGGTGGTCCCGCTTCACGAAAGGGTGACTTGTAGTGCCAAGTTTAACAGTTCTCGGAATGGAACACAGAGCAGGTACAATATCTAGTACCGGATACTTATAGTATGTAGGATTGATAAGGTAGCTAAGGCCCGTATGTAATGTAGGGGATATGCTGAAAGTATCACCGAGAGATTTAATGGTATAATCTAAGGTAGAGCAAGATGCTGGAATAGTCCGGAGAGGTGAAACCCCTCGATGCTTAACTATATGACAGCGAAGCTGTGAGTACATATCCGCAACTAAAGGATAACAATATCGGCAAACTGGTAATAAAATACGCAAGTATAAATCCAATTTTCGACCTACTATGAATATGCTAAGCAATTGAACTAAAGTAAAAGTGAAAATTTAAAATGCAAAATATAAAGCAAATTGGGGATTGACTCAGAAATACTAGATCACTCTGAAAAAAGAGAAAGGAAACTGGTAATCCCGTTTAGACTAGCAAAGTTAAGTGGAAATTGCAGTGATGAGAAATCAAAGCTTTTATCTTAAACCAAAAATCGTGGTTTTAATCGAAAGGCAAACTCGATTATCGGAGGAGCCGGATTCGGGATCAGTCTCAAGTCCGGTTTTGAAGACCAGCCTTAATGGCGACATTGAGGCTGAGTTTAACTGATAAAGGAACAAAAGTCCCTGAAGGTTTGCTCAAGCAAATTGGGGGGCAATTCTGAAACCACGGAGATTTTGGAGTCCAAAGCTTTAGCTTTGGATTTTGTTGTTTCGCTCATTGCGCGGAGCGGATTTCCCGAAACAACTGTAAACCTAGTACACTGTCAATGTTGTTTTGTAGGGTGCGTCCTGGGCACAAATAATCGGTAAAGGTGCGTAGGACGCACCCTACATTACCCAAAAAAATAAAATTGACAGCGTACTAGCTAAACATATCACTCGTGATATTCTTATACCAGCTATAGGCATAAGCCGCTTCACTTCGTCTGTATTCAAGCGAAGCATCTAAAGGAGAAGTGCCACTTGCACCTTGAGTCGCTTGAATTTTGCCGTCTTTTAAACGATATATAGCGGCTACAGAAATAGCAAAATCGTCTCCAATAAGACTATAGCAAGTATTGACGAAAGAAGGCTCAACCATTTTCCCCCCTTCCAATGCTGATATGACGGCTTGTGCACAGACTTTCGCTTGAGAATTAGCAGAATAAGCAGATTTAGGCATGGCACCAGCAATACAAGAATCGCCAATCACATGAATATCCTTCTGCAAGCTCGATTCAAAAGTCTGTTGATTGACTGGACACCAACCAGTATCATCTGCTAAGCCGCTTTCAATGGCAATTTTACCCGCTTTCTGAGGTGGAACGATATTGAGCACATCAGCCTTGTGTTCATCTTCAAATTCTCCCGCGTAAATCGTCATTTCCTCAGCATCAACAGCGACCAATTCCCCTCCCTCTTCAGGTGGTATCCATTCGATAAAGCTCTTATCCGTGCCATATCCATAAAGTTTTTTCCAACCTTCAATAAACAAAGGTTGTTTAGCAAATGCTTGGTTGGCATCAAAAATCAACACTTTGGATTGTGGCTTATGTTGTTTCATATAATGGGCAATTTGACTGGCACGCTCATAAGGGGCGGGCGGACAACGAAACGGTTTGGGAGGCACCGTAATAATAACAGTCCCCCCATTTTTCATGGCCTCTAATTGCTTGCGTAAAATGACAGTCTGTGAGCCCGCTTTCCAAGCATGGGGAATTTTCTCAATAAGACTTTCATCATAACCGTCGATGGCGTCCCAGCGATAGTCAACGCCCGGCGAGACAATCAAACGATCATAAGCTATTGTTGTTCCTCCTTGGAGACGAACAGTTTTAGCGTTCGCATCAATGGCAATGGCGCTATCATATACCATATTGATACCATATTGACTACTCAATTTATCGTAGCCGAATTTGATGGAATCAATAGTGTGTACACCCGATAACACTTCATTGCTCATAAAGCAAGTATAATAGTCTTTGTTTGGTTCAATCAGGGTGACATCAATCATGTTATCCGCTTTGCGAATATATTTTGCGGCAATGACTCCGCCCGCCCCTCCGCCGATAACCACCACTTTTTTCTTAGCTCTTGGAGCGATAAAATAATAACCAGCGATACCAGCCGCCGCTGTACCTGCTGCTAGGCCCAAAAAATGCCTACGAGTGAAGTTTGACATTTAGAATACTCCTTTAAAAACTATTGTTGACTACCATAAAAGTGAATAAGCTCTTCAAGCCTTTCTTCGCTATCATTTTTCAACACAAAATATTCAAGTGCGCTTGCCATCATAGAATCACCATTCTTAAATTGTGATAGGCGAAACCTTAAATAAGGCATCCATTGTCCGGCTATATTAAAAAGAGGTTGAGTCCGAACCTCTATTTTGTGGCAACTATCACAATATTGTTTGTGCAGTTCTTTCCCTCTCTGGGCTTTTTCGAGATCCACATTTTGTCTGTAACGCACAACTTTTTGTTTGGAAAAGAAATCGGCCATCATTTCAATTTCCTCATCTGTGTACCCGTTTGCGACCACTCCCATGACTGTGCTAGGGCGCAGACCATTTTTCATATCTTGCATCGCCTTAATAAAAAGTGGTTTACGCATACCTGCGATAGTGGGTGTCGCTGGACCAAGACTGGAGCCATCAATCCCATGACAACCGACACAAGTATTAACTAACATAAACACCTGTGCTGTTGTATTTGTATCAAGCGTTTTTGCTGGGAGATTGACTATCACTCCAGTGATAAGTAAGAGGATATATTTATATTTTTGAAAATGCATCTATTTTCTCCCCATCAATTTGCAATCAGGTCAAACATTCTAAAAGGTTTGATACCCAAAACACAATTAACTATATAATTCAAATAGTTATTAATTTAATAGTATATTATCATTTAATGATGGATGAAATTTTTATTGTATTAGTTATCAAAGAGTTAATCTATATATGCTCATAAAAAATAATGATTTATAAACTATAAATTATACTGATATATAAAACAAGGATTTATTTCTGATAATGATTCAGGTATAATGGCAACAAGTCATCTATATCCAACCACAAGCTTGAAAGACTCTTTCAATAATAGCTTGTGCGACTGGTACCGCTAAGCTATTCCCAGCCTGTTTTCTGGTTTGAGTATAACTGCTTATGAGTTTAAAACTCTCTGGAAATCCTTGTAAGCGCAACATCTCGCGTGAGGTTAATCGGCGTTTGCCATTGACTAGAAGATAATTATAAGAGGCGCCGGCACGCAGCGCACATGAAAATGGGTAAACGCTTATATGACCGGATTTATTTTCATGCCAAATAGTTAGCTCCTTGGTTGGCAATTTTTGACTTAACCTTTTTTTGCGAATAGGCGCTGAAACATAATATTGTTTAGGTACCTCCATCTCTAAAATATCATTCAAAGATTTCATTTGGACTTTTTTTTGAGGCCAATTGAAAATTGATGGTTTCCTAAATCCAACAATAAAAACACGTTCTCGTTTTTGTGGCAAACCAAAATCGAGGGCATTTAAAACTTTATAGGTCGTATGGTATCCCAAATCTTCAAGTGTCTCTATGATACGTTTTATTGTTTTACCTTTGTTGTGTCCTACTAACAATTTGACGTTCTCTAACACAAAAGCAGTTGGTTTTTTAGCGGCCAAAATTCTTGCTATCTCAAAGAAAAGGGTACCACGAGTATCTTCAAAACCTTTACGGTTGCCGATAATGCTAAAAGGTTGACAAGGAAATCCAGCTAGAAGAATATCATGATCGGGTATGCCGACTATTTGGGTGATGTCACCTTTTGGTAGTTCTCCGAAATTTTCTTGGTAAGCCCGTTGGCATTCTTTATCAATTTCACTCGAAAAGACACACTTAATTGGGACTTCTAATTTGTTACTGGCATTTTGTATGGCATATCGAAAACCTCCTATGCCTGCGAATAAGTCAATAAAATGTATTGTATCCATTATTTCTCAATTTTTTCTTCTCGTCTGCTCTAATATTGCGATGACCTTGCCATAACCTTTCTCGCGCGCCCAATCAAAAGCATTTTTGCCCTCATACGAAATTCGTGGATTCGCACCGTGCTTGAGTAGGGTTGCAACAAAGGCGGCAGCATCTTCCTCCTGCAATATCCAATAAATCGCGAAATTGAGGGGCGTTCCTTTACAGTCCGAGGTAGGGCAGATGCGGTTGACATCAGCACCCTGAAAAGCGAGTAGATTCACAGTCTCTAGTTGATAGCCCGCGATGGCACCATGCAAAGGCGTGAAGCCGTAGTCATTTGACTTGTTGGGTGACGCTCCCCGTTCAAGAAGCAATTGAATGACATCATTCTGCCCCGCTTTGCGGCTTCTACAAGACGCGGTATAGGCTTCATCGACCTGTAATCTATCTTGGGCAGATTAGGAAGCTGAGGATGAATATCGAACGCTTTCTCAAACGGCGATCTCCAGTATTCACCCTGAGGCGCACCCAAAAAGGAAGCCTTTGTATTTTCCAGTGCCCTCATCTCTTTTTCGGTTCTCTTGATAACCCAAACGACATGTCTACCCCACACCACAGCCAGATGGACTGACTGGTTCTTTCCTGAGTTGAGCATCCCAATGTCGATTGTTACATCCTTAAATTCGGGTCCTAGCGTATATTGTTCCGCCGCGTCTATCCCCTCAACCATCAAAAGTGCTATAAAGAAAGCAATTGTCGCTATAATTTTTTTTCGTGTACTTTGATAATTTAACATTTTATTATACCTAGAAAAATACTCTACTCTTTTGGGTGTCTTAATTTAATTACTCACCCTAGACTCGCTGCTAGGTATAAAACCTGACAGGAGAGCATCAATTGGTTGCTCTAAATTTAGCCCACCCCAACCCAAACAATTGATATTCAAAAACTTCAATTGATGTTTCATAGCCTTCTCTAAATCACATCTTGCTCTCTATCGTATTGTTCTAGCGCGGCTTCCAGTGCGACAATTTGAAACAAATCATCCAAATTTTCCCCTTGCACAATGGGACGTTCCTCCAATAATTCAAAAAAATTGGCTTTAGTTTCACCGGTATCAACACGCAAGGATAATTCTTTCATCAAAAATAAATCTTGCGTCGCCAATATGACTTGCACCCCAAATTTTACTAATGCTACCAAAATATCAACCAATTTCACTCGCAATTTGGCGTTTAAGTTGGCCTCTGGTTCATCCCAAAATAAGATACAGCCCTTTGCTAAACTGCCATTTTGGAGTAAATAACTTAACAGAGCTATTTTGCGTAGTCCTTCTGGTACTAAAGAAATTTCCATTTTGCCATGTTTGGTGTGTTGTAAATAAAAGCGATTAAATTCTACTCTCACTTGTCCATGTCTTCGAGTGGTGCGACTAACTTTGCTACTTGCTGAGCACGTTTTCCCCTTAATGGTGCCGCTGTCAAAGCTTGACATAAATCATAATCAATGGCTGAAAATGCTAATTCTCGTTCCTCATAACTTTTCTGAAAGCCGGGATAAAATGATAAGACTTCTTTGATCGGAATAAACACTGGTAAAGGTATTTGTTTAATCGGCTCTAAAAATTTTAAGGCACTGAAAGACGGAGATTGTTCGAGTTTGACTTTTTCCGTGGCGGTGACAAAAAAAGAAAACGACGTGGTTAATTGAGGTATTGGGTGCTCTAAGCAACGAGGAATCATGGAGACTTGAGCACGTTGCCGCTGTTGAAAACGGCATAAGCGTCCTAATCGCTCAGGGCGAAAGACGGCGATTAATTTTTGCGCTAACTCGCGCTGCCACGATTCTTTATCCTTATTTTTAGCACGATAAAGATAATCTTGCTGTGCCCGATGCCAGACATATTCTATCGCATATCCCAAAGACAATAAATGACTTTTACCGGTACCATTATCGCCAATAATGACATTTAAGCCGGGAGAAAATTCCAATTGAACGTCAGAAAATCGTGTGAAATTTTTGATCTGTAGTGTGTGTAACATTAGCTTTCCTCCCGCTGGATTTTCATGATAATGGAAAAATTGGCAATTTTCGCAGTTCATGAGATGTCAGTGCTTTAGGTTCTTTTTGGAATAAATTAACACTATAATCTAACATGAGAGCCATAAATCGGCGTCCCGCTTTTCTAGGCGTAATACCTTCATGAATAACATGCAGGAGTCTTAGTGCAATGAGTTGCTTAATTTTAGAAAACAAGGTATTTTCATTCTTAATTTCGACTAGAAACACAGGCTTCTCATCTACACAAAACAAACGTATTTTTTCCAGAATATGTTTAACTTCATCAGAATCGCCAAAAACATCTTGCTGCATATCTCTTAGTTTCACCTCTGCCATTTCAGAGGCAGCGGCATTAATACTGCTGATTGAGACTTTTTTCTCATCTTTCATCGTTGATCTCGCTATTGCTTGAGAGAAAATATAAAGTGCATCGCGTGGCACGCCGGCGGCTACCCAGACAAGCCTATCAAGTACCCCTTTGCCACACAAATAACTAATATCAGGCAACGCACAATAAATAGCATGTGCGTCTAATATGCTTTTGATGTGGTTTTTCGATTTTTCAGGCATCGTCAAATTGTAGTCTAATCTTATTTCTTGAGCATTGTATGGTTTTTCCTTAATAAACTGCTCAATACCAGATATTTTTAAAAATGTGCGATTATCGCGGCAAATCGCATATAAATGGTTCAATAAGACGGGCTGTAGTTCCTGTTTAATGACATGCAGATCATCAATAAAAATGAAGAGACTGTCATCTTTTTCCGCAATAAGTGCTAACGCCTTTCTGATTTTTGGACGAAGGCGATTCAATTGATTTTCGACAATCTTATCGTCAGTTTCGTCCGCAAGTGACTCCAATTTTAATCGCGCCTTGTTCAAATCAGCCGAGGCAATATTGTATTTCTGAAATTGTTCGACAACTTCTATTAAAACATCGGTGACAATATGAATATCTTTACGACCACTGTAAGTTTGCATGGCAACCCACGCATAAGCTTTCTTTTCTTGCCGGTGCATCAAATACGCGAGTAGGCTTGATTTTCCAGCACCACGACGACCATAAACAATGTGATTGCCATGACTTTTAATTTGTGCTTCTGCACCGAATACAGATGTTCCCTTATATCAAAATCGACAGTCGATAGCCGTGACTGTCGTTTGAAGGCTTCCATGACTTCAAGCCTATCGTTTTCGTTTTTTGATGGATTTGTCGAAATCATAAAGAAATTCCCCTATTCATTAAAAATGTACGCACATCAGCGATAAAGTCGGTGACAATTTTTTCGGCTTCATCTTGTGTCAGTGTTAAATAACCTTGAATCAGGGATTTGACGGATGACACGGATTAAAAACACTTATTAACCATTACTTTTATTTTCAATCCGCGATTCAATGTGAGTGATTCTTACTATAAACAAAGCTTTAAAATTGCAAGTACCTCATCAAGCAATTGAATTGGTGCTGGTTCAATCAGTCTAATATTTCTAGCTACATAATCAATGGATTTCACTTGCTCAACCATAACAAAGCCTGTGAGCGAACTCTCTTCTGGTATCTTGACGTGAAATGGAATCTTTCTGTCAGTATCTAAAGCTGGTCTTCTACCTTTTTGCTCATGGCCTGATTGTGGATCGAAGGTTAAAGCGACAAAATCCCCCTTTTTGGCTATGTAATGTGCCATTTACCAAACCTCCTTTCCAACGGGTGGACCCCAGTTTTCCTCGTGTGGTTTATAATCGCTAGGCATTTTAGCAAGCAATTCTTCCAAACTGTATTTGTATTTTTTTCCTAAGCCGGCAGCACTGGGTTTGATAATAATTTTTTCATTTTGTATCGTAACGGAAACTTCCTCACCCAATGACAGTTGGGCTTTTAAGATAATTTCTGGCGGAAATTGTAGTCCTAAACTATTATCCCATTTTTGAATAACGGCTAACATAATATTTATCCTCGTAGGGTGCGTCCCACGCACCGTCCCCTAATCGGAACTATACAATCGGTGCGTCGGACGCACCCTACACTCCAATGCCATTAAGTTAAGCTTTTTTTGTAGGGTGGGTAGAGCAGAGCGAAACCCACCATTGTTATAAATTTCAAATGTTTGGTGGGTTTCGCTCTCGCTCTACCCACCCTACAATATCTCTTAACTTAATGGCATTGACCCTACACTCGCTCATCGTTAGACATAATTTAATTTTTATCTCGGCAATTCCGAATACCCCATCAAATACTCATCCACCGCTCGCGCCGCTTGCCGTCCTTCTCGAATCGCCCAAACCACCAATGATTGCCCTCTACGCATATCACCCGCCGCAAACACTTTGTCGATAGAAGTCTGATAGTTATTGGCTTGCACATTCTTGCGCCCATCCAAAGCCACGCCCAATTCTTCAAGCATACCCTCATGGACTGGATGCATAAATCCCATCGCTAATAACACTAAATCCGCTTTTAATTCAAATTCGCTACCCGGGATTTCTGACATTTGCCAGCGGTCATTTTCATCCTTTTGCCAATCCACTCGTACAAGGTGCATTTTTTTGACTTGACCATTTTCCCCTTCAAAGGATTTCGTTGAGACACTCCAATCTCGTTGGCAGCCTTCTTCTTGAGAAGAAGATGTCCGAAATTTATTCGGCCAATTTGGCCAAGTTAAATCCTTATTTTCCTTTTCTGGCGGCTTTGGAAGGATTTCCAATTGCGTCACGGAAACGGCGCCTTGACGAATAGAGGTGCCAATACAATCAGAGCCAGTATCACCTCCCCCGATCACCACCACATGTTTGCCCTTCGCACTAATACGTTTTTCTGGTGCAATTTCATCGCCAAGGACAATCTGTGTTTGTTGGGGTAAAAATTCCATCGCAAAATAAATGCCTTTTAAGTCTCGTCCCGGGACGGGTAAATCACGAGACTTTTCTGAGCCGCCCGCTAAAACCATCGCTTCAAATTTTTCAAGCAATTCTTTGGCCGATCTATCGACACCGATATGACAATTGGGGCGGAATGTCACACCTTCCGCTTGCATCTGTGACATGCGGCGGTCAATAATGTGTTTTTCCATTTTAAAATTGGGAATGCCATAGCGCAGCAATCCGCCAATACGATTATTTTTTTCGTAAACCACCACATCATGTCCTGCCCGTGCTAATTGTTGGGCACAAGCCAAGCCTGCCGGACCAGAGCCAACAATGGCGACTCTTTTTCCACTACGAGGTGTGGGGATTTGGGGTTTTATCCAGCCTTCTGCCCAAGCTTTGTCGATGATTGCACATTCAATGGTTTTTATCGTCACCGGCTCATCAGTTAGATTGAGGGTGCAAGCGGCTTCACAGGGAGCTGGACAGAGCCGTCCTGTGAATTCAGGGAAATTATTGGTGGAATGCAAAACCTTCAAGGCTTCGCGCCACTTACCCTTATAAACCAAATCATTCCAGTCTGGGATAATATTATTAATTGGACAACCATTGTGACAGAAAGGGATACCACAATCCATACAGCGTGCGCCCTGTTGACTGACTTTCGCGTCTTCCAGTGGTATCACAAATTCTTGATAATCCCGGATGCGGCTATCGGTTGGGGCGTAGCTGCGATCATTGCGCTGGATTTCCATAAATCCGGTCGTTTTACCCATTCGTTATTTATCCTCTTTTTATGGGCAACCATAAAGGATTGCCCTTTTGATTCTTATATTTTGCTATTACGCATTTCCTGTAAAGCCCTTCGATAATCAACCGGCATCACCTTCACAAAGCGCGGCAAATAATCCACCCAATGGTTTAGGATTTCTTGTGCGCGACTACTGTTGGTATAATGCAAATGTTTTTCAATCAAAGTTTTAAGACGCAAAGCATCATCTTCTTCGGCAATCGCCTCTAATTCTACCATGGACAAATTACAACGCTGTTCAAAATCACCTGTTTCATCAAGCACATAAGCGATACCGCCGCTCATACCCGCCGCAAAATTACGCCCTGTCGATCCCAGTACAATAACAACGCCGCCGGTCATATATTCGCAGCCATGATCGCCAACACCTTCAATTATCGCAGTGGCACCAGAGTTACGCACGGCAAAACGCTCACCCGCAACGCCTCGGAAATAACATTCGCCGCTAATCGCACCATACAGTACGGTGTTACCTACGATGATGTTTTTTTCTGCAATAATTGGACAGTCTTGGGGGGGGGAAATCATTAAACGTCCACCACTCAAGCCTTTACCCACGTAATCATTGGCTTCGCCTATCAATTCAATCGTCACGCCATGCGCGACAAAGGCACCAAAACTTTGGCCTGCACAACCTGTGGCTTTGATGTAAATCGTATCCTCTGGCAATCCCGCATGTCCATAACGCTTGGCGACTTCTCCAGAGAGCATGGCGCCAAAAGTGCGATTGTAATTAGAAATCGGTATTTCAATTTGCACGGGTTGACGCTGCTCAAGGGCTGGTTTCGCTTGTTTGATCAGTTCTTGATCAAGGGCTTTTTCTAAGCCATGTTCTTGTTTTTCTTGGTTATAAACGGCTACATCGTTACCAACGTCTGGCTTATACAAAATACGGGAAAAATCAAGCCCTTTGGCTTTCCAATGCGAAATGGCACTACGCATATCCAATTTATCGGAGCGCCCTATCATTTCATTGAAGCTGCGGAAACCCAGTTTTGCCATCCATTCTCGCACTTCTTCGGCGATGAACATAAAGTAATTCACGATATGCTCTGGTTGCCCATTAAAGCGTTTGCGTAATTCGGCATCTTGTGTCGCAATGCCCACTGGACAAGTGTTGAGGTGGCATTTACGCATCATGATGCAGCCTTCTACAATCAGCGCGGCGGTGGCAAAACCAAATTCATCGGCACCCAGTAGCGCGGCTATCACGACATCGCGCCCTGTTCGCAATCCGCCATCCGTTTGCACGGCAATACGTCCACGCAATTTATTAAGCACTAAAGTTTGATGCGTTTCCGCTAATCCAATTTCCCATGGTGAGCCGGCGTGTTTTATTGAGGTAATGGGGCTGGCGCCAGTACCTCCCTCATAACCGGAAATCGTCACATGGTCGGCATGTGCTTTAGAAACGCCCGCCGCTACTGTACCTACGCCGATTTCTGAGACCAGTTTGACGCTAATCCGAGCTTGTGGATTGACATTTTTTAAGTCGTGAATCAATTGCGCCAAATCTTCAATCGAATAAATGTCATGGTGCGGTGGCGGCGAAATCAGTCCGACGCCTGGGGTTGAGTGACGGACTCGCGCAATGGTTTTATTGACTTTATGACCGGGTAATTGTCCCCCTTCTCCCGGTTTCGCGCCTTGCGCCATTTTAATTTGAATGTCATTGGCATTAACCAGATATTCGGCGGTAACGCCAAAACGTCCTGATGCGACTTGTTTGATGGCGGAACGCTTAGAATCGCCATTGGGCATTGGTTTAAAGCGTTCTGCTTCTTCACCCCCTTCACCGGTATTCGATTTGCCACCGAGGCGATTCATGGCGATGGCTATGGTGGTATGGGCTTCATAAGAAATGGAGCCAAACGACATCGCTCCTGTCGCAAAACGTTTGACAATTTCTGAGGCGGGTTCCACTTCTTCTAAGGGAACAGGCTGCTGGGCAAATTTAAATTCAAACAAACCGCGCAGTGTTAATAAGCGTTCATTTTGTTCATTGATTTCTTTAGCAAATTCATCATACAAGGCACGATTATTGCGGCGGGTGCTTTGTTGCAGTTTGGAAATGGTTTCGGGTGTCCAAATATGGTTTTCACCTCGTTGACGATAGGCAAATTCTCCGCCGACCTCTAAAATATTACGATACAAAAGTGCATGACCAAAGGCGAGTTTATGACGGCGAATCGTTTCTTCCGCGATCTCTGCTAAGCCAACGCCTGAGGTTTTACATTGTGTACCGCTAAAATAGGTTTCGAGAAATTCATCAGATAAGCCGACTGCATCAAAAATTTGGGCACCACAATAAGATTGATAGGTGGATATGCCCATTTTTGACATCACTTTCAATATGCCTTTATTGATGGCTTTGATATAGCGTTTTTGGACATCTATTTCGCTGAGTTCTTCTGGCAGCGTATGGCGAATGGCAGAAAGTGTATCAAAAGCCAAATAGGGATTAATGGCTTCCGCGCCATAGCCGGCGAGCAAGCAAAAATGTTGAACTTCGCGGGCTTCGCCGGTTTCCACGACTAAGCCTGAGATGGTGCGTAAGCCTTTTTCGATCAGATGATGATGGACGGCTGAAGTCGCTAATAAGGCGGGGATACCAATATAGTTAGCATCTATGCCCCGATCTGACAGGATTAAAATATTATTGCCGGCTAACACTGCCTCCTTAGCTTGAGTGCATAAGTTATTCAGGGCGGATTCCATCCCATAAGCACCCAATTCAGCCTTATAACACATACATAAAGTTTTGGTCTTAAAAGCGCCGCCGCTACGGTTCTCAATCCGTCGTATCTTTTCTAAATCGGTATTCGTCAGAATGGGTTGATAAACTTCTAGCCGCTTTTGTAAATCTTCCTTACCTAAGCCCAATAAATTTGGTCGGGGGCCAATGAACGAAACCAAGGACATGACTAATTCTTCCCGAATGGGGTCAATCGGGGGATTGGTCACTTGTGCAAAATTTTGCTTAAAGTAGTCATAGAGTAATCTAGGACGATTTGATAAGACGGCTGGCGACGCATCTGTCCCCATTGAGCCAAGCGGATCTTGACCCGCGACAACCATGGGTATCAAAAAAAATTTTAAATCTTCTTGCGTATAACCAAAGACTTGTTGGCGATTTAAGAGTGTATCTTGTTCGAGTGACATGGCTGGCACTTCAGGGGGCAACTCTTCTAAGATAATTCGCGTTTGATGTAACCAATCTTGATAGGGGGCACGGTTTGCCAACTGGGCTTTTAATTCAGCATCGTCAATAATGCGCCCAAGTTCAGTGTCAATCAAAAACATTTTGCCAGGTTGCAATCGCCATTTTTTGACAATTTTTTCGGGCGGGATATTAAGTACGCCCATTTCTGATGCCATCACCACCATATCATCTTTGGTGATTAAGTAACGCGCTGGGCGCAAGCCATTTCTGTCCAAGGTTGCGCCAATTTGACGGCCATCGCTAAAGGCTACCGCTGCGGGACCATCCCACGGTTCCATGAGGGCGGCGTGATATTCATAAAAAGCCCGACGTTTCTCATCCATCAGGGGATTATTGGTCCAGGCTTCAGGAATAAGCAACATCATGGCGTGTCCCAAGGAATAGCCACCCGCTACCAGCAGTTCTAAGGCACTATCAAAAGAGGCGGAATCGGATTGTCCTTCTGCAATCAGGGGCCATAATTTGTCTAAATCCTCGCCTAATAATTCAGAGGACATGGAATAACGACGTGCTGCCATCCAATTGATATTGCCACGTAAGGTGTTGATTTCTCCGTTATGGGCAATCATTCTGAATGGTTGGGCTAAATCCCAAGTTGGGAAGGTATTGGTCGAGAAACGCTGATGGACGAGGGCGAGTGCTGTCACTAATCGCTGATCTTGTAAATCTGGATAGTAGTCGCCCACTTGATTAGCCAGCAACATGCCTTTGTAGAGCAAGGTGCGTGAGGAGAATGAAGGAATATAAAAATGGGCATAGTCAAGTTTTAATTTACGATCCACAGTATGTTCAATCACTTTGCGGATCACAAAAAGTTTACGCTCAAAGGCATCTTGATCGGCGCAATTATCACCTTTTCCTACAAAAACTTGTCGAACAACGGGCTCTCTGGCTTTAACGCCTTCGCTTAAGCCTTTGTTATTGGTTGGTACATCTCGCCAAGCGAGTAGGCTTTGTCCTTCGTCGGCAATGACTTGGGCGATCAATTTTTCACAAGTAGCGCGAGTTTCCCCATCGCGTGGCAAAAATATCATGCCTACGCCATATTCTCCCAGCGGTGGCAAGGTGATAACACATTTTTCACGCAAAAACGCATCTGGCGTTTGGATAAGAATACCAGCACCGTCACCGGCAAGGGGATCCGCTCCCACGGCTCCACGGTGGGTCAGATTTTTGAGTATTTCTAAGCCTTGATTGACAATTTCGTGATTTTTATGCCCTTTTATATGGACAATAAAACCGACTCCGCAGGCATCGTGTTCATTAATTGGATCGTAAAGTCCTTGTTTGGGTGGCAATGCACCATGGCTCATTATAATTCCTCTCTTGTTTGTTGAATAAGTCCAAGATAAATCTTGGACTCCTAGCAAAATTTATTTACGCCCAAGTTTAGCAGCCTGAAAACCAGTCTTGTCATCTTTCTTGGTTTGTTGGGAAACGGGTTGGGTTTCTTTGACATACAAGTACCAATAAATGCCCCCGACAAGTACGGCACCACTCACAATATTCCCCAAGGTAACGGGAATAAGATTATGAACAAAAAATGCGTAAAGATTCAAGGAACTGAGATCCCAAGCCGGATGATTCTCCATGACAACATTGGCAATCGTGGGGTCCGTCATGGCGACAAGTCCTGCCGGGATAATAAACATATTTGCGACACAATGCTCAAATCCGCTGGCAATAAATGCCATGACTGGAAACCATGCGCCGGCAATTTTTCCCATTGTATCTTGCCCGGCTGCTACAATAACGACCGCCAGACAAACTAGCCAATTACATCCTATACCCCTAACAAATGCCTCCGAAAAGGTGAGATGGGTTTTTTTATAGGCGATGGCAACGGCGTGGGCACCTATTTGACTGCCATTTCCTGACCAAATATCACTGGTAAACATCATCCAAACGAGGAATAAGCTGCCGATAAAATTACCGATATAAACAAGCGTCCAGTTATTGAGGACTTGGCCGGTTGTCAAATTTCCATTTAACCATCCCATGGAAAGTAGGGTGTTGCCGGTAAAGAGATCGGAGCCAGCAACAAGGACAAGGACAAGGGCAATACCAAACACACATCCGCCGATAAAACTACTGAATCCAACACCAAAAAGGGGTGCCATATCATGAGTGACGGTGGTCATTAATTGGGCGGCAAAAGCAATATAGGCACCTGCTAGGAATGATGATATTATTATTTTGGGTACAGGCATTTTGGTTTTGTAATCGCCAACGCCGATAAATGCTTGGGCTGTTTCAGCCGGGGTCAGAAAATTTTTTGCCATTGTGGAACGATCTCCTTATGTTATTGTGGTCATTTTGTTTGACAGTTTTGAAAGGTGTTAATTATAACTCAAATGCTCTAGTTTCTTGCACGTCTTTTTTCAAAGGAGTAAAATGATACTTTTTAAAATTAAACTTTGGAGCGTGTTATGGCCGTTGCTTTAGAAAAGCGCCAAAATGATGTGGCATTGCCGCCCTCTAAATATGAACATCCTACCAAGGGGGGGGTGAGCCTTTCCCATTTAGCCTGCCCAGCCAAGAATTGATACCTTACACACTTGGTTAGCGCAACGTCCAGATGGCTACGTCAGTGGTAATATGTTTGTCTATTTTAGCGCGTCACAGGTGCGTAACCAAGACTTTAAGGGTCCTGATGTTTAAGTTGGGTCGTTTGGGAAGAAGGGGGTAAAACGCCTGATGTGGTGATTGAACTGTTTATAAAGAACAAGAAGTCACCTTTTGGTAACTCCTGTCTTATTAAATGCTTGCGTAGAAAAAAATCTGGGTGCTTTTTTCGAGCCAGCTGTTAATATTGAACCGGAAAAAAGACACCCTTCAAAAGTAGTTTACAGTTTAGTGTGCTAAATTTAGCTGTTAACTATTTTTTCGAGATAATTGAAGGGTGGCGAGTTGGACGAATTAATGTGACTTTGATCCCAATTTCTTAATTATCTCATTCTTTACAAATAACAAATTTTTAAAAATTTCTTTCAGATTTTCCAGAACAGTAGAATTAAATGTCCGACTGATAAAATATTGATATTTATCTTTGTCTAATTTTTCTAAAATCACGAAATTCCAATTTTCTCCTATGATATAAGCACCCTTTATCTGTTTCCAGCCATTAAGTTCTACAGCACTTATAAGCTCAGCTAGTAATTGTGGTCTCGGATTTCCATACTCTTCACTTCGTTTAAATTCTTGTATAAAAAAATAGGGGATCGATGCTCTTCTTAATCCTGTAGATATAACAAAATCCACTTCTCCATTCAAAATGAATTTGTCCGTTTTATAAATGATTTTTTCGTTATAAAAATCTTGAAAATGATCAGTTTTGAAGTTAATTCTCCTAAGCAATGGACTTAAAAATCTCATTTTTAATGTCTCTTCATTATATAAGGATATATAGTTCTCCTCTTGTTCTAAAAGTTCAAGTAAAAATGATTCGTCTTTGTTACTTATATTAATATCGTTAATGAACCATTTATTAAACTTGGTTCGATTGAGTTTTTGAGATATATTCACAATCTCATCTAAGTCAATATCTCTAATCTTGCTGTATTGATAGGTGGGAATTTGTTCTTTGTTCTCGCCTTTTATCTCTTTTATTTCTTTTTCTAAGGCTTCTATTTTCCTTAACAATTTTAGTTCAGTCTCTTTTTTCATAATGGTTTTTAACTTCACGCTCCAGATTCAGGTTTTTTTTTATATTGGGCTGGAGTAAATTTATTCAAGTGGCTAAAGGTTAAGACATACATTAAAGAATGCGCTAAAGCTAGTGCAACAACCACCACTCGTTTGATATTTTTCAAAGTAGCGTCGTTCTTTAATTTGTTGTAAAGCACTATTTTCTTCCGAGTTATAAAACTGTAATTTTTGTTACAGTAATTTGTGTTATAATATTATTATGATATTTTATAACGGTGAAACAGAAACCAAACAGCTATTAAAATGGTCACAACAAGCATCGGGCGGGCAATCTAGCCTGACGTTATTGCTAGGTCGCCGCCGTGTGGGTAAAACAGCATTACTTCAACAAGTCTATCAATACAAAAAGGCACTTTACTTGTTCATTTCACGCAAATCTGAACCATTGCTTTGTGAAGAGTTTGCCTCACATATACGCACACAGCTAGACATCCCCATTTTCGGCAACCCCAAACGATTAAGCGACATCCTATCTATCCTGTTTGAATATACAAAGCAACAGCCTTTAACAGTTATATTGGATGAATTTCAGGATATTGCCCGTCTTAACAACAGCTTTTTCTCCGATCTGCAAAACCTTTGGGATCAAAATCGTTTGCAAAGTCGCATACACCTCATTTGTTGTGGGTCTTTATATTCTCTCATGACAAAAATATTTCAAGACAGCAAAGAACCTTTGTTCGGACGTGCGGATAATCGTCTCAACCTGCAACCACTTAAGCCGCTTTATATTGCTGAATTGCTAAAAGACCAAGATCGCTTTAGCCCTGAAAATTGGTTGATTTGGTACACTTTAAGTGGTGGTGTTCCTAAATATTTAGATTGGCTGAGCAGAACAGATGTTAATTCTGATTTGTGGCAGCAATGGTTGGGTGAACATAGTCTAGTGATTGAAGAGGGAAAGTATCGTCTTGCTGAAGAGTTTGGGGGTGAGCAGAGTACTTATTTTTCTATTCTTGCTTGTATTGCAAATGGAAAGACTAGCCGCAGCCAAATTGAATCGGTTTTGGAAATGTCTGTGGGGCCTTATCTGCAACGCTTAGAACGGGAATTTGAGATTATTCAGCGAATTGTTCCTATCTTATCAAAACCTAATACTCGCCAAGTGAAATATCGTATTCAGGATGCTTTTTTAAGTTTCTGGTTTCGTTTTGTGCATCATTATCGTAGTGCTGTTGAAATCGGTAATTTTAAATTTTTACAGCTGATGATTCAGCGGGAATTTGCTACTTACAGTGGTCATTGGCTCGAACGTTTGTTTCAAGAGCAACTGGCGAACAGTGGTCGCTACAGTGTTATTGGCAACTACTGGGAAACCGGTAACAAAAATGAAATTGATATTGTGGCACTGAATGAACTGGATAAAACGGCATTGATAGCCGAAGTTAAACGTAACCCCAAACAAATTCGCCTAAGCCAGTTAAAACAGTTAAAAGAAAAAGCAAGCAAGCTGCCTTTAAAAGGCTATTCTTTTGAATATCGTGGTTTATCTTTAGATGATTTGGGAAAAGACTGAATTCAGGAGTCCAAGATTTATCTTGGACTCGTCCAAAATAAATTTTGGACTCCTACTATTGATTAAAAATGATATTACATGTAGGGGCAATCCTTTATGGTTGCCCTTAACTTTTATATTTCACAAACCACCAAGCGCTCATAGCCCACCGCCACGACACTATAAGTACGTAAGCGTAATTTGTTGCCATAATGAGAGAGCAAAATTTGCCGATAATTATTAAGTTGCGTTTTTGATTCGGCTATTTTTTCTTTGACGGCTTCTAAAGCATTCAGTTCGGAAAGGCTCATTTTTTTGGCCTGTTCACCACTCAATTCCGCTTTTTTCAAGCTGACATATTTAAATTCAATCAAAAAATCCAACAACTGATATTGTCGCATATCGGGACGGATGTAAGTAATTTTCCCTTTATCCATTGCCAAGTTGGTGTCCAAAATGCGACGCGGATATTGGCAACGCTTTTGAAAATGCTTTAGAAAGTAAAGTGCCAATGTTGGGTTGTAGATTAACGCTTGAGGCTCGTTGCTAAAGTTATAACCATCGTAAAATACCCGCATAATTTCAAGCACTTGGGTGACTTTTTCAGTTGATAAGTTGCAAGAAATAGCAATTTGCTGTAGAGCCTCAGCTATCTCAGTTTCCCAAAAGCCACACAAGTTATTAAATTCCGGTTCAAAGTAAATATTTTCGGCCATGTTAAAGCCGCTGGTAATATCACTCATCACGACGGGTGAAACGCCAGTGATGAATATACGATCTATGCCCAGCCCTTTTGTGCCTGATTTAACGGCTTTGAAGATGGTGTCATATTCATCAATCAATAGGTATATTTTATAGGGAGTGCTTTTAACGGCTGCAAAAACCGATTGCAGTGAACGCAGCGCATCTGTTGGATGAAGTTGAATGTCATAATCCCAAAAACCTTTATAATTGCTGATGAACTGTTCAAAGCTGCCATTGATATGATTGTGCATTCTTTGCCGAATTTACGCCCGGTTCTTCGTTTCACGCGGTTCTCCGGTGGGATCGATACTCGAAAAATCCCAATTCAGGATAACCGCCTTTTCAATGAGAGGAATGCGGTTGGTGCGATCAACGTAGAAAAAATCGTTTGTGATGAGTTTATAAAAATCACAAATGCTGTAGGGAAATTTCATAATGTGCCTCCAAAGAAGTATGATAGGTAGTATTTTAACATTTTCAATCAATAAATTTTGGACTCCGATTAAAATATAATGTTTAGCGTTATTCCGCCCAAGGCGAATGTGGGGGCGGTGAAAAGGGCTGGCTGGCTTTCATAAGGTGATCGTGATAAAATTTTTGTGCATCTAATTTAAAATAAATGTCACTATAAACAGTATAATTACATTCAAAGAATCTCCTCTCTTTACCAAGTATGTTTTTGATTGTCATTTCGACTGAAAGGAGAAGTATATGTATGCTGAACGCTTGATTCTTGAAACTGATCGATCCGGTAACCTCAAATATCTGCCCAAACTACCAGCAAATAAACAATTTGAGACTATTTTTCTGGTACTGAAAGATGTGACTAAACGTGTAAAGCGCACCCCACATCCAGATATTGCAGGTAAAGTAAAAATAATGGGTGATATTTTTGACAGTGTCCCCTCATCAGACTGGGATTTTTCTTTATGATTGTTCTAGATACACATGTTTGGTTGTGGTGGATCAACCAAAACCCCAAATTGAAAACAACTTGGCTGGAGCATATCGAACTGGCTGACCAAGTGGGTGTGTCGGCTATCAGCTTGTTTGAGGTTTCTTGGTTGGATCGGCATAATCGAATTCAACTTCCCTACCCACGTAATGAATGGTTTGATAAAGCACTGACTGGTTCGGATGTACAACTCATCCCCATTACGCCTGAAATCGCCTGCCAAGCTGTTGATTTGCAGGAACACCACAGTGATCCGCAAGATCGTATTATCATTGCAACTGCGTTAATCCACAATGCCTTGCTCTTGTCTGCTGACGGCAAGTTCAAGCTTTATACTGAACTTGAGGATAAACTGATTCAATAAATTTTGCTCGTCCAAAATAAATTTTGGACTCCTACTACTCGATGATCAAGTTTTTTGATCTTGACATTTTGCCTTTTATGGAGTCCAAAGCTTTAGCTTTGGACAAACGGCGGGCATGTCCAAAGCTAAAGCTTTGGACTCCAACAACAATGTCAAGTCAAAAAAACTTGCTCATCAAGTACTATCAATTAAAATATGAACCAATGGCAATTCTGGATCGACAGAGGTGGCACTTTCACCGATATTGTCGCTCAACATCCTGATGGGCATTTATTATCCCATAAACTTTTATCTGATAATCCTCAATTTTATCAGGATGCCGCTGTACAAGGCATTCGTGATATTTTAGGCTCGTCTGTGCCCAATATTGCCGCTGTCAAAATGGGCACGACTGTGGCGACTAATGCTTTACTTGAGCGCAAGGGTGAGCGCTCCGTTTTATTAATTACTAAAGGTTTTGGCGATGCTTTAAGAATCGGTTATCAAAATCGTCCCGATTTGTTTGCGCTTAATATTGTTTTGCCTGAGTTGTTATATGAGCAAGTCATTGAAGTCGATGAGCGTTATTCCGCACAAGGCGATGAATTAATTCCGGTGGCTTTAGACTCTGTCCGCACGGCGTTAGAATCTGTCCAGATTCAAGGGTTTGATTCTGTCGCTATTGTTTTTATGCACGGCTATCGCTTTCCTAAGCATGAACAAGAAGTTGCCGCTTTGGCGCGTGATTTAGGTTTTAGTCAAATTTCCGTTTCTCATCAAGTGAGCCCCCTCATCAAATTAGTCGGTCGTGGCGATACGACGGTGGTTGATGCTTATTTGTCTCCTATTTTGCGCCGTTATGTGGATAGCGTTGCGGCTGAGTTAGGGGATGTCAAGTTGTTGTTTATGCAATCCAATGGGGGGTTGACGGATGCACATCTCTTTCAAGGTAAAGATGCTATTCTTTCTGGTCCGGCGGGCGGTTATGTGGGGGCGGTGAAAACGGCGGCTTTGGCTGGCTTTCATAAGGTGATCAATTTTGATATGGGGGGGACTTCTACCGATGTGTCGCATTATGCGGGTGATTTTGAGCGCGATTTTGAAACGCTCGTCGCCGGGGTGCGGATGCGAACGCCGATTATGCGGATTCATACTGTTGCGGCTGGTGGGGGCTCGATTGTGCATTTTGATGGTTTGCGTTTTCGGGTGGGTCCTGATTCGGCGGGCGCAATTCCGGGTCCGGCTTGTTATCGGCAAGGTGGTCCGTTGACGATTACTGATTGTAATGTGATGTTGGGTAAATTACATGGGCGCTTTTTTCCTCAAGTCTTTGGTCAATCGGGACAAGCACCGCTAGATGAGGCTATCGTTAAAGAGAAATTTTCTGCGCTTGCGGCAGCCTGCGGACATGAACGTTCTGTTTTTCAGGTTGCCGAGGGCTTTTTAAAAATCGCTGTCGATAATATGGCTAATGCGATTAAAAAAATTTCTGTGCAACGCGGTTATGATGTGACTGAATATACTTTGTGTTGTTTTGGTGCGGCGGCGGGGCAACATGCTTGTCTGGTGGCTGATGCTTTAGGTATGAAAAGGATTTTGATTCATCCTAAGGCGGGCGTGTTATCTGCTTTAGGGATGGGTTTGGCGGATATTCGCGTTATGCACGAAAAATCTATTATCGCTGAGTTGAGCGATACTTTAAGGCTTGATTCTGTTTTTAAGGAGTTGGAAATTCAAGGACGTAGGGAGTTAGTTGAAGAGGAGAATATTTCGGTACAATGTCGAGTGCATTTACATTATGCTGGGACTGATACGCCTTTGTTGGTGGATTTTGCGCCTTGTGCGGAGATGAGGGCGGCTTTTGCTATCGCGCATCAGCAACGTTTTGGGTTTGTGCGTGATGATAAGTCTTTGATTGTGGATGCGGTTTCTGTGGAAGTGATTGCTCATCTTGGTGTGGTGGAAAAGGAGCAGGCTAGGGGTGGTGATTTTGCTCGTCCGCTCGATAGTGTCAAAATGCTTAGTGGTGATCAGGCTCATTCCACGCCCGTTTATTCTCGCTCACAGTTAGCTATGGGGCAAAAAATCAGGGGTCCTGCTATTTTGGTTGAGAAAACGGGTACGACTGTGGTTGAGCCTAATTGGGTAGCTGAAGTCACGCCTCGTTATGATATTGTTTTAAGTCGTTGCTTAGTAAGAAGTGATAATGCTTTAATCAGCACGAGTGTTGATCCGGTGATGTTGGAGATTTTTAATAATTTGTTTAGATCGATAGCTGAGCAAATGGGCGCGACTTTGGCTAATACGGCTTATTCGGTTAATATTAAGGAACGTTTAGATTTTTCTTGTGCCGTTTTTGATAGTAATGGTGATTTGATTGCTAATGCGCCTCATGTGCCGGTGCATTTGGGTTCTATGGGGGATAGTGTGCAAGCCGTTATTCGTGAGGCTGGCGATACTATGGTGCCGGGAGATGTGTTTGTTTTGAATAATCCTTTTCAGGGGGGGACGCATTTGCCCGATGTTACGGTGGTTACGCCGGTTTTTGGTGCAGGACGCGGAGCGTCCAGGCAGGCATTCCCACGCAGAGCGTGGGAACGAGAATCTAGTGGGGAGGGTGTGGGGGGACGAGTTAGTGGGGAGGCAGTGGGAGTGGGGGGACGAGAAAGAGGGGTTTTATTTTATGTGGCTTCACGCGGGCATCATGCTGATATTGGGGGGATTACGCCGGGTTCAATGCCGCCTCATAGTCATACGTTGTTTGATGAGGGGGTTGTGATTGATGTGTTTAAGTTGGTTGAGAAGGGGCAGTTGCGTGAGGCGGAGTTGCGAGATTTATTGTCTAGTAGTCGTGATGTTGAGCAAAATTTAGCCGATTTACGTGCCCAAGTTGCGGCTAATGCGACGGGTGTTCATGAGTTAGATAAAATGGTGGCGCATTTTGGTTTGGAGGTTGTACAAGCCTATATGCAGCATGTTCAAGATAATGCTGAGGCGGCGGTGCGTCAGTTATTAGGTGTTTTAAGTGAGGGTGATTTCCGTTATGAGTTAGATGATGGGGCGGCTATTGTTGTTAATGTCAGTATTAATAAGGAAAAATGTAGTGCGATAGTTGATTTTAGGGGGACTTCAAAACAACAAAGCAGTAATTTTAATGCGCCAACGGCTGTTTGTAAGGCGGCGGTGTTATATGTTTTTCGGACTTTGGTGGCGGATGATATTCCTATGAATGCGGGTTGTTTGAAACCTTTGGAGATCATTATTCCAGAAGGGTGTTTATTGAATCCGATTTATCCGGCGGCGGTGGTTGCTGGTAATGTGGAAACGTCACAATGTATCACTGATGCTTTGTATGGTGCGCTGGGAGTGATGGCGGCTTCTCAAGGGACTATGAATAATTTTACGTTTGGTAATGATAAGTATCAATATTATGAAACGATTTGTGGTGGTTCTGGTGCGGGGGCATATTTTTCGGGGACTTCTGCGGTGCAGACGCACATGACGAATTCTCGTTTGACTGATCCGGAAGTGTTAGAGTGGCGTTTTCCGGTGTTATTGGAGTCGTTTGCACTTCGTGAAAATAGTGGGGGTGATGGACGTTTTCGGGGCGGAGATGGAGTGGTGCGACGGATTCGTTTTCGGGCGCCGATGACGGCTTCTATTTTGTCAGGACATCGCCGTGTGCCACCTTATGGTATGGCGGGGGGTGAGGCTGGACAAACTGGGAAGAATTGGGTGCAACGTGTTGATGGTGTAAGGGATGATTTGGGGGGGACGGCAACGGTTGATATGCAGGCTGGGGATGTGTTTGTGATTGAAACGCCGGGGGGTGGAGGATTTGGGTCAAAACCTTTAACTACAGGGATTATTTTTTAGCAGGGATAAGTCAAAACCGATACGATCCCCAATTAGACTGTCGTGCCTGTTTTGACTTATCCTTTCTTAAATGTAATCCTTGTAGTTAAGGTTTTTTCTCGTTCCCACGCTCTGCGTGGGAATGCCTGCATGGACGCTCTGCGTCCTGCAATTTGTATTTTGGAGTCCAAGATTTTTTAAACAGGTGAAACCTTATGCCTACTTTGACGATAAACATTGAGACCAATTTACTTCACCAAGCCAAAATTTATGCGGCTTTGCAAGGTATCAGCATAATTGATAAGACGCCTGAGTTGGATAAGGTGCGTACTATTTTAAAGCGTTATTCTGAGGATCAACTCAGTCGCAAGGAAACGATGGCATAGGCTGATTATGGCAAGTTAATTATGATGATGGCTGATAATCATTTACCGCTCCCCATCTTACCAGAGCCAGAAATAAAAGAAATGGCTGCTATGTTTTCAAAAATATGGAGATCGTCTCACAAACCATCGGACAAAATTATTGTTCAACCGTCTAGGGAAGGCAGTTCGTGGAAGCCGCTATGATTTGCTTCGTCCAAAATAAATTTTGGACTCCTAAATACCTCGTGTTTTTTTGGGTGTTGGAGTACAAAGCTTTAGCTTTGTAAGGTTGAAAGTTTTATTCGTTGTTGAGCATTCGCTGTACTCACAGTCGGTGGACAAAACGACAGAAATCCTATTTTTTGAAAAAATAGGATTTCTTTGAGTACAAGCCCTTCCAAAAAATCATATAATCCTGTTATAATACGATCATTGTCGGAGATTTATCTTGGACTCCTTTAAACCTTAATAGGAGCAAAATACAAATGTTAGAAACTGTCCTCAGCCTGGGTTCTGGCATCAATACTGCCTTTGAGCTTTATAAAAATGTCGCTGGTCTTTTTAAAGGCGATCAAAAGGCGCAATGCCTTGAACAAATGAATCAGCATTTAGGTAACATCAGTACCCTTATCAGATAATATTTTATATGCCCCAAATATGCAAGTGGTTTCGGATGTGACCAAATCCCGTCAACAAAAAGTCGAAGATTTACGCGAAACCCGGGCTTGTTTAGAGCCTGTGCAACGCGCCTTGGGGGATGAAACGAAGTAACTACGCAAAGCGACGTTCAATATTGTCTTCGGCCATGATTTTAACCCCTGAAAAAATGCAAAAGGCAATGACTGCCAATCCGTGGGAAGTTTTAGATAGTATTTCTCCCTTCAATCGAGTGCGTCCTCATCCTAATATTAATATGGTACCAGTCTTATTTGAAGATGGCGGAGTACGTTATATTGGTTGGCAATTACGCCGGACTTTACCGATTTTATTTGATTGTCAATTTGATGAATTGTGGACACCGTCTTCTAGCTCATTGTGGACACCCTCATCTAGCTCAACCGGCGAAGAATTTGAATTTGAAGTGGTAACTGTTAACGCCAAGGGAAAAATCACTCAACGCCGTCAGCATAAAGCGACCCAACAAACGGAGTGGATTAATGGTGTTTCTTTAGAAAGGGTTTATATACCGGGTGGCTCTTTTCAAATGGGGTCAACTATAAGGGACTGGGAAAAACCACCACATCAAGTCACGATAAAACCGTTTTATCTGGGTAAATATCCAGTCACCCAAGCTCAATGGCAAGCGGTGATGGGCAATAATCCTTCTCGTTTTAAAGGTGAAAAGAGGCCAGTAGAAAAGGTTTATTGGAAGGATGCCGTCGAGTTTTGTCAGAAATTATCGGCGCTAACGGGTGAGACTTATCGTTTGCCGAGTGAGGCAGAATGGGAGTATGCCTGTCGTGCTGGGACGACGACTCCCTTTTATTTCGGTGAAACGATCACTAGCGATTTAGTTAATTATGACCGTAATCGTCAAAAGACAACCGAAGTCGGTCAGTTTCCCCCCAATGCTTTTGGTTTATATGATATGCACGGGAATGTGCGGGAATGGTGTGCGGATACATTCCATGATAGTTATCAGGGGGCACCTACTGATGGCAGCGTATGGGAGAAAGGGGGAGAAGGCCGAGTGCTTCGTGGCGGTTCGTGGGGCCTCAGCGCCGACTACTGTCGCTCCGCCTACCGCTACTGGCTCGTCCCCGTCGTCAGGTTCGGCGGAGTCGGTTTCCGTGTGGTGTGGGTTGCGCGACTTTGAGCGACCTTTATCAGAGGTTACATGAAGAATCTGTCAGCATAGGTCAGTCTGTTGAAGAGCTTATTCAAGATTGGCTGGTCAAGCGTAGAACAATTTCACCCCTCAACGAGCGTGAGCAAATTCGTGATGTTCTTCGCTACAGGGATTATATTATCGATCGGATAAGTCAAAACCTTGAACAGTTGTTTCGGGAAATCCGCTACGCTCAATTCCCGAAACAACGAAACTCCCCCAAAAGAGTTATAATAGTTATAATTAGCTGATTTTTTTTCTCGTTCCCACGCGAGGCAAAGGAATGCCTGCCTGGACGCTCTGCGTCCTGCAACTAAAATGCGTTTTCAAAAAATAGGATAGATTGTTAAGGATAACAAATTGGACATTACCATGATCTTATCCAACTTAAAGATACAGGAGTTTTAATAATGGGTACCATAACGCTCAAAGTGCCTCAAGACATCCATCTGGAATACAAAATTGACAGTTCAAAAATGATGGAACAGTTACTTGAGTGGCTAAAACCCCTTCAAAAAACCAAGCAATCTGTTGAAAATGATAAATTGCTAGGTTTGTTTGCGGATGATGCTGATCTCATTGATCAGATTACTGAGTCAGCGATGCAAGCCCGTGAAAATCATCCTTTGAGGTGCAACGATGGATAAATCACTACTGGATACAGATACTCTTTCTGAGATTTTTAAGCAAAAAAACGCCTTTGTGAAACAAAGGGCTAATAACTATTTTAAGAAATTTGGTCAATACACCATTTCAACAATTACAGTAATGGAAGTCATCAAAGGTTTTCATAAGGTGCAACGTGAAGAGCGCATAAAACAGTTTTTATCCGCTATTTCAAACGCCGAAATTTTGACACTGAATATGGAAAATGCTGAATTGGCAGGCCGAATTTATGCGGATTTGGAACGTGCTGGTCAACCAATTGGGCGTGCTGATCCAATGATTGCTGCCATTGCTTTGGAAAATGACTTGGTATTAACGACAGGTAATTTGCGGCATTACCAACGCATTCAGGCTTTAGGCTATCCCTTAAAATTGGACAATTGGAAAAATGAAGGTAAAAAAAGCTGGTAGGAAAGTGACAATTCAGACTAAAAAATGAGTGATTCAAAAAGATTATGACGCAACCGCCGAGTTTTCTCGTTCCCTTAGCGAAGCGCACTCTCTTAAAGTTTTTTTTTAGGGTGGGTAGAGCTTCGCTGCACCCACCAAGCCTTTGAAATTTATAACAATGGTGGGTTGGGCGTCCCATAACGATGTTGCGCGGGCAACCACAAGGGATTGCCCCTACCCACCCTACAGAATATGATTATATTTCAAATACTTAAATACTTTAAGAGAGTGCGCGGAGCGTGGGAATGCCTGCATGGACGCTCTGCGTCCTGCAATTTGTATTTGGGAGTCCAAGATTTAATTCAGACTAAAAAATGTTATAATGCGCTCATTGTCGGCGTCCAAAATAAATTTTGGACTCCTTTAAATCTTAATAGGAGCAAAATACAAATGTTAGAAACTGTCCTCAGTCTGGGTTCTGGCATCAATACTGGCTTTGAGCTTTATAAAAATGTCGCTGGTCTGATTAGATCAAAAAGCGCAATGCCTTGAACAAATGAATCAGCATTTAGGTAACATCAGTACGCTTATCAGATAATATTTTATATGCCCCAAATATGCAAGTGGTTTCTGATTTTTACCGCCGCCGGTGGTCGATTTTGTTTTGTGGGATTTGACACATATTTTTCATAATGTTTTTATATTTCTCAATTTTTATGGAGACTAATGATGAAAAAATATACAAACGTATTTGAACAAGCTGAAAAACACAAGGACGAAAAACATAAGAAGCTAATTTGTTATGCCCGCGAGAATGATGAAGTACCTTTTTTAGAGTACATGGCAAAGTATGAACTGCTAGAGAGTGATGGAAAAAAAGAAATAGAGTTGAAAGTCAAACATATTTTGCATATCAAAGATGTTCTGATCTACTTGTTTGAGCATAAAGGTAGTTATAATCTTCCCCAAACTGAGCAATATAAAGATAGAGAAATTGGCATTTAAAAAATTAAAGAAGGTAAAACCCTTGTCAGAATTTGTTTTTACACCATCGAGGGAGAAGAAATTATTTTACTAGGTGCTTTTGATAAACCGAATAAATATGGTAACAAAGCCAAAGGGAAAAACATCAACAAGATGATTCAAGAGGCACTAGATACTTTTGAATAGATGACTACCTGAAAAATCGGAAATCCGTTTCCATTCCTTTTGAGTTGTAACGCAATGTGCCATAAGATAACAAATATTAGGAATGTTAGTGATGAAAAAATATACGAATGTATTTGAACAAGCTGAAAAACATCCAAAAGCTAAGCAATTTCACGAGGAGAACTTGGCACGCATCCGACTGGCTGAAGCCATTCATCGTGAACGCATGGCTCAAAACCTCTCCATGAAGCAATTGGCAGAAAGAGCTTACACCACTCCCGCCATGATTAGCCGTATTGAAAATGCTCAAATTTCGACAGGGATTGATGTGAAAACCTTTTTTTCTCGTTCCCACGCGAGGCAAAGGAATGCCTGCCAGGACGCTCTGCGTCCTGCAACTAAAATGCGTTTCTGTATTTAGGAGTCCAAGATTTATCTTGGACGAGCCTAAAACAATCCAGACTAAAAAATAAAATAAGTGTTTTTGAGCGCTTTGGCGAATAAAACAGGAAAGACAACAAGTGAGTTGGTGCTATCAAGTCGGGTATAATTGTTCAAACAATGCGCTATTTTTTGCCGTGCGGCGAAAGTTTTATTCGTTGTTGAGCATTCGCTGTACTCACAGTCGGTGGACAAAACGACAGAAATCCTATTTTTTGAAAAAATAGGATTTCTTTGAGTACAAGCCCTTCCAAAAAATCATAGAATTCTGTTATAATGCGATCATTGTCGGAGTCCAATATTTATCTTGGACTTTTTTAAACATAGGAGCAAAATACAAATGTTAGAAACTTTCCTCTGCCTGCGTTCGGAATTTTAATTTAAAGTGGTAACTGTTAACGCCAATGGAAAAATCACTCAACCCAGTCAGCATAAAGCTACCCAACAAACGCAGTGGATTAATGCTTTAGAAAGTGTTTATATACCGGGTGGCTCTTTTCAAATGGGCTCCACTGAATATGACGATGAAAAACCACTACATCAAGTCACGATCAAACCCTTTTATCTGGGTAAATATCCAGTCACCCAAGCTCAATGGCAAGCGGTGATGGGCAATAATCCTTCTCGTTTTAAAGGTGAAAATAGGCCAGTAGAAAAGGTTTCTTGGTATGATGCCGTCGAGTTTTGTCAGAAATTATCGGCACTAACGGGTGAGACTTATCGTTTGCCCAGTGAAGCTGAATGGGAGTATGCCTGTCGTGCTGGGACGACGACTCCCTTTTATTTCGGTGAAACGATTACTAGCGATTTAGTTAATTCTAACGGTAATTATCCTTATGGTTCCGGTCCAAAAGGCCGTTATCGTAAAGAGACAACCGAAGTCGGTCTGTTTCCCCCCAATGCCTTTGGTTTATATGATATGCACGGGAATGTGTCTGAATGGTGTGAGGATACATTCCATGATAATTATCAGGGGGCGCCTACTGATGGTAGCGTATGGGAAGGAGGAAAAGGCCTAGTGCGTCGTGGCGGTTCGTGGGAGCACAAAGCCGACGGCTATCACAGCGACAGCGGTCGCACCGATAGCTGTCGCAGCGCCAGCCGCGACTTGAACGACCCGAACATGAAATTAGGCAGAGTCGGTTTCCGTGTGGTGTGTGTTGCGCGACTTTGAGCCTTTGAGCCCTTTGCTCTTTTTTGAGCAACTGAGTTGAGTGGTTTGCTAGGCATCGCCGAAGAATCGCTCAACTTTTTCCAGAGGATAACAAATGACAACTGTAACACTTAATTTATCATCTGACCTTTATCAGAGGTTACATGAAGAATCTGTCAGCATAGGTCAGTCTGTTGAAGAGCTTATTCAAGATTGGCTGGTCAAGCGTAGAACAATTTCACCCCTCAACGAGCGTGAGCAAATTCGTGATGTTCTTCGCGCTGCCGGTTTGCTGACGGAATTAGGACCAGAATTACAAAAGCGTGCTGAACATTCAACCGCCACCTTAGAGGAAGTACAAGCTGCTTTTGTTAGAGCAGGCGGTCAACCATTGAGTGAAATGGTGATTGAAATGCGTGGGCCAAAAATATGAGTGCTTTTTATCTTGATAGCAGTGCTGTCGTTAAACGTTATGTGCCTGAAAATGGTACCGCTTGGATAGCAGATATAACTAACCCTGTTAGAAGACACACGATAATGACGGCAGAGATCACAACAGCAGAAGTGACGGCGGCAATAGCTGCAAAACACCGTGCCCCTAAGGGTATCACTCGTCAAGAACGCGATGATGCGGTCAATATATTTTTGCAACACTGCAACACTGAGTATCAACTTGTGCATCTCAATCGTATTATCCTTGCTCGTGCAACACATCTGACTCAAAACCATCGGTTACGCGGCTATGATGCGGTACAACTTGCGACCGCCTTTGTTATTAATAACGTTTTGACTACCAGTGGATTTGATGATTTTACCTTTGTGAGTGCTGACAACGATTTAATAGTAGCGGCCAAGTCTGAGGGACTGTCTACCGACAATCCTAATCTCTACTTATAACTGACTAAGCCAGCGTAGGTGCTTATGTAGATTACCTTCATTCTATCTCACCTTTTAAGCTTACCTTGTTATAAGCTTTACCTATAGTTCTTGAGATGTTACGTTTTATCTTGGTAAATATCCAGTCACCCAAGCTCAATGGCAAGCGGTGATGGGGAATAATCCTTCTCGTTTTAAAGGTGAAAAGAGGCCAGTAGAAAAGGTTTATTGGAAGGATGCCGTCGAGTTTTGTCAGAAATTATCGGCGCTAACGGGTGAGACTTATCGTTTGCCCAGTGAGGCGGAATGGGAGTATGCCTGTCGTGCTGGGACGACGACTCCCTTTTATTTCGGTGAAACGATTACTAGCGATTTAGTTAATTCTAACGGTAGAAAAACAACCGAAGTCGGTCAGTTTCCCCCCAATGCTTTTGGTTTATATGACATGCACGGGAATGTGCGGGAATGGTGTGCGGATACATACCATGATAGTTATCAGGGGGCACCTACTGATGGCAGCGTATGGGAGAAAGGGGGAAAAAACAGAGTGCGTCGTGGCGGTTCGTGGAGCCTCAGCGCCGACATCTGTCGCACCGCCAGCCGCTACTGGAACGTCCCCGACGACAGGAACGGCTTTGTCGGTTTCCGTGTGGTGTGGGTTGCGTGACTTTGAGCCCTTTGCTCTTTTTTGTTTTAGACTTTTTTCTCTCGATCTGTACACCCTAGTACAGGAGGGCGGATACGAAGTCAGTGTCTTCAGGCTACACCTTAGTACAACGGATTACTCCGCACAGCGAAGTTACTTCGTATCAGGGAAAAACGTTACAAGATTTCTCCTAACGTCGAAAGCTTGCAAACCTGCTCCAGCCAAAATTTATCTTGGGAGACATAACAATGCGTACTGTTAAATCGGCGGTTCAGGATTCACAAACCGTGCCACTGGAACCTCAACGGCGGTTAGGCACTGCCACTGGTATGTTTACTATGTCTGATGATTTCAACGAACCGTTGGATGACTTTACAGTTTATCAAAAACCATGAAAAAAATTTGGCTTGATACACATACTTTTTTATGGCTAACGAATGAATTATATGCCTCTTTACTCAGTAAAGAGGCTAAATCTTTATTTTTAAAGCCACAAACCGATTTTTACTTGAGTCTTGCCAGTATATGGGAAATGGCGATTAAGGTAAAAATCGGTAAGCTAAATTTTCCTGTGTCTTTACGAGAATTTATATCACAGCAACTTCCACAAAACGGTATAAAAATACTCAATATAAAATTGGAGCATGTCATTGAAGTTGCTGATTTGCCACTTCATCATCGTGATCCATTTGATCGTTTAATTATCGCACAAGCTTTGGTGGAAAATATGCAGATTGTTAGTGTGGATGAGGTTTTTGATGATTATGGCGTTCAAAGGTTGTGGTAACGACGAATAACAATGATTAACGACAGGGATTATTTATTAGCAGTGATTTGTCAAAACCTTTAACTACAGGGATTACATTATCGATCGGATAAGTCAAAACCGATACGAGCCGCCAATTTTTATTCTGCTCCTTATCCCTGTTAAAAAAAAATCCCTGTAGTTAAGATTTTGACTTATCCTTCGCGATCCTACGATCTATGTAGTTAAGATTTTGACTTATCCCTGTTAAACTTCCACCATCGAAGTATTCAACTAGACAATCGCGGTTAATTTTTGCCAAAGAAAATGAAAAATGAAAAATGAAAAATGAAAACATGACAAAAAAAATCAATTGGCATCGTGCCTTTGGTTTGACTTTAACTGACTTTTTCAAGGATTCAAACTTTGAAGTTAGATTGGAAAAAGATATGTCAGTCAAACCCCAATTTTTAGATGTCCTGATTATCAAAAAATCGGACGGAAAACAGATTGAAAAATTACCTGATGGTTTAGAATACTTGGCCGATTATAATATCTTAACTTACAAATCAATGCACCAAGCCTTAGTGAGTTGGGCAATTGAAGAAGTGATTGGGCACTACGTGAGTTACCGTAAAATCGTGAGTCCATCTAAACAAGAATTATTACCCGCTTCGGATTTTCAAGTTTATGCGGTGAGTACTCGTTATCCCCAAAACTTGTTAGGCTCGAAAAAAAAACCGAATCCAGAAATTGAAGAAATTCAAGCGGGAGTGTATAAAGTCTCGTCAAAACTCATTTGCCCAGTCATTATACTGGTTTTAAGCGAAATGCTTAAAGACGAGAAAAACGCAGTCTGGCAATTATTTAGTGGAAAAGCCGAAGGTTTTGAGTTTGGTAATGTCCATTATCAATGGCATGATCCAAGCTCACAATCTTTGCTCAACCAGTTGTATAAATTGTATTCAAAAGAAGGGGTTGTTATGTCTTACACATGGGATGATTATTTTCGTGATTACCCGCCTGAGGAGTTTTTAAAAAAACTTCCTTATGAAGCCATCCTGAAAGGTATTCCTGATGAAGAACGCCTAAAAGGTATTCCTGATGAAGAACGCCTGGAAGGAATTCCTCTTGAAAAACGCCTAGAAGGATTTCCGCCTGAGCTTATCAAAAAATACTTGTCCACCTTATAATAGTACCTTGTTAATTTGGTATGGTAGGGTGCGTCCATTGTCGCTTTTGGGGCGTACCTTTTCTCGTTCCCTTAGCGAAGCTGCGGAATGCCATTGGCGTAGGGGCAATCCCTTGTGGTTGCCCGCCCCTACAAAGGACCGCATTTTATGTTTCCGAGGCAAAAGTTTTCGCGCAGCGAAAACTTTTGCCTCGGAAGGCAATCCTTTATGGTTGCCCTTAATTTAATGGCATTGACGCTCTGCGTCCAGCAACTAAAATGCGTTTATGATTAAATACCATGAACTTATCAAAGCAAATCATTCATAAACAAGTCGAACATATCGTCAAGGAAAATTATCTTGATGAAGAGATAGGAAAAGCCAGATCAAAGGCTTATGTACAATTATGTGTAGCCACCGTACTGGAAATGGATAGAGACTCAACACTTGATTGTATCGTTGATGGGGGAGGTGATTTTAAAATTGATGCCATTCAGTATTCTGATCCCACGACGGGTGATTTTACCGTTTCCATCTTTCAAGGCAAGTACTCTGCAAATTTGGAGAAAGAGGCCAATTTTAGGGAAACTGATGTCATCTCCATTATTAGTTCAATAAGATGAGGAAGGTCAAATTCCAACGGTGCGAATCTATCTTTGTAATAATGGCCTAAAATGGACCAATAAGGCACAATCCTACATTGATGATTTTGCCAATGAAAGTCCAATGAACCGCGAACTCTATGAGTTCATTTATATCAACCATGATATGTTATTGTCGATACAACAGAAAGATACACCGGTTGATTGTATGTTAACATTCAAGGGCAAGTTTATAGATGAAGAATTAAATTTCAAGCGAGCTTTGATTGGTACAGTACCGGTAGAGAATATTGCCGATTTGATGAATAAATATGAAAATGCTATTCTCAAACAAAATATTCGTGACTTTTTAGGATTTAAGCGTAGTGTTAATGATGGCATTAAAACCACTTTGCTTGATCCAGAGACTCGAAAAAATTTTTATTTTCTAAACAACGGAATCACAATGATTTGTGCAGATTTGGGATATGCACCATCGGGCAACAAAGAGTTCACCCTCATAAAAATGCTTGATGCACAGATCATCAACGGTGGGCAAACCAGTAAAGCATTGCAACAGGTATTGAGTGATCCAAAAAATAAGCAGCAAGATTTTTCAGAGTCTATGGTTCTTGTTCGTATTTATAAGCTGGGTGCTAAAAAAGATGAAGAGTTGATCTATGATATTCGTTGTTTCGGGAAATCCGTGGAACGAAATTCCCGAAACAACTGATAACCCTCGACTGAGTTTACGCCGTTTCGGGAAATCCGTGGAACGAAATTCCCGAAACAACTGATAACCCTCGACTGAGTTTACGCCGTTTCGGGAAATCCGTGGAACGAAATTCCCGAAACAACTGATAACGGAATTACATATCGAAAAAATGCGGATGTTAAGCTGATTAAAAAATAATCATTTGAAGAGTGAAGGGCTCAATCAACGTCTGTTACAAGCTGTTAAAAGTTGACAAGGAGTCCAAGATTTATCTTGGACTTTATTCTGTAGTGGGCAGCCTTGTCACTTAACTGGGAAGGTTTTAATTCATTCTACTTGAGTTTCAAATAAAAATGTCATTAACACAACTCATAAAAAATACTCTCCATGAGGGTGAAATATTCCGCAAGCGTGTGATAATCGCATGGTTAATGATGTTACTACTTTTGTTGGTTATTGTGGTACGCTTGTTCTTTTTGCAAGTGATTAATTATGAATATTATAAGACTAAATCAAATAATATTCGCATTACCATTTTGTCTATACCGCCTACACGCGGCTTGATTTTTGACCGTAACGGCGTACTCATTGCTGATAATCGGGTGTCTTTTAGTTTAGAAGTCATTCCTGAACGGGTTGAAAACATTGACTTGATGATTGAAAAACTCACTAAAATCATCACTATATCTGAAAGTGAACGGGCCAATTTTAAAGAACAGTTAAAGCACAGTCGTCCCTTTGAAAGTATCCCCTTACGCTATCTGCTCACTGAAGATGCCTTTAAAAGTATCCCCTTACGCTATCGGCTCACTGAAGATGAAGTGGCTCGCTTTTCTGTCAAAAAACACCGTTTCCAAGGTGTCGAATTGAAAAGCCATCTCAGTCGCTACTATCCCCTTGGTGCTACTGGTGTCCACGCCATCGGTTATGTTGGTCGAATAAGTGAAAAAGATCTTAAATTCATGGATGAGTCCAATGAGATAAATAAGTCCAATTATAAGGGCAGTAAGTATATAGGTAAAGTGGGGCTAGAGGCTTATTATGAAACCGAGTTGCATGGTAAAACGGGCATCAAAAAGGTGGAAACGGATGTGCGTGGAAAAATCGTCTGGGTACTGGATCGCACGGATTCTGTGCCCGGTAAAAATCTCTATCTCAATATAGATATCGATTTACAAAAATATATTGAAGATCTGCTCGGAGAGGAGCGTGCTGCGGTTGTCGCTATTGAGCCGGAAAGTGGCAACGTACTCGCCTTAGTTAGCATGCCCAATTATGATCCCAACCTCTTTGTCAACGGCATTGATGCAAAAACCTACTACGAGCTGCGCGATTCACCTGATCGTCCCCTGATCAATCGTGCCATACGTGGACAATATCCGCCGGGTTCGACAGTGAAACCTTTTGTTGGTTTGGCAGGATTAGAATATGGCGTGAGGGCTCCACATCAAGCTACTTGGTGTCCGGGATTTTTCCGTCTCAAAGGTAAAAGGCACCGATATCGCGACTGGAAAAGAGGCGGACATGGTAGCATGGACTTGCACACTGCTATAGAACAATCTTGCGATGTCTATTTTTACGAATTAGCTTATGATCTCGGCATAGATCGCCTACATAGTTTTATGACACGATTTGGTTTTGGCAAAAAAACAGGTATAGATATTCCTGGGGAAAAGGGCGGACTGATGCCTTCTAGGGAATGGAAACAGCGTCGTCATGGAGTCGTTTGGTATCCCGGTGAAACCGTTATCACGGGTATTGGACAAGGCTTTATGCTTGCTACCCCTTTACAATTGGCCGTCGCTACCGCAACTTTGAGTAATCGTGGACAATTAAAACAACCTCACATTGTGTTTGCAATAGATGATGCTATCCTCAATGAAAAGGCAATTGTAACGCCCACTCAGAAAAGTACTATCATCCTCAAACATAAAAACTATTGGGAACATGCGATTGGGGGGATGAAGGCGGTGGTACATGGACGGAGAGGAAGCATTCTTCAAGGTCAGAGATACGATCCAAACAATATCCCTAAAGAACACAGGGACCATGCTTGGTTTATCGCATTTGCTCCCTTAGATATACCTCGTATTGCAGTGTCAGTGATTGTGGAAAATGGGGGAGATGGTAGCAAAACGGCAGCACCCATTGCTAAAAAAGTGATGGATTATTATCTTTTAAAAAGAGCCCCTTTAGTTTCAGCAGACGACGATAATCAATAAATATTTTATTTTTCTCGTTCCCGAAGCTCCGCGCACTCTCTTAAAGGGCAACCATAAAGGATTGCCCCTACAGAATCCGACGGTTTGTAGGGGCAATCCCTTGTGGTTGCCCCATGGAGCGTTTAATTATTAAAGCAATTAAATCATAAAGATACACAGGGAAAGGATAAGTCAAAACCGATACGAGCCGCCAATTTTTATTCCCTGTTAAAAAATAATCCCTGTCGTATCGATTTTGACTTGTAGTATCGATTTTGACTTATCCCTTCTTAAAAGTAATCCCTGTAGTTAAGGTTTTGATTTATCTTGGACATATTTAAAATAGGGCTAATATGGGAAAAATTATTTTAGACGACTATCTAACCAGTCGAGGTGTGACAGAAGAAAACTGTCGAATAGCACTCAACCTCACTAAGCACGACTTAGCCGAGCATACAATAACAATTAAACTTGTCAAAGAAGCCAAAGAATGCGGTAATTTTTGGTCGCTCCAACTCTTTTTGGATGATAATCCCAAGGGAGTCACCATTGGCGTATCGAACTCTAGAAGAAAGTCTATTAATAAATGGGTCGATGAGCTAACCAGAGTGACAAAAAAGAAAAAGAAACTGCGCGGAAAGTGGCCAAGAAAGCAGCCATTTTTTGAATGGTTCAAACAACGTGAGCCTATCAGACAACAAGCAAAGGAAAAGAAAGCGGCGGAAGACAGAAAACAAAACCTTTTGCCAATTTCATTACAATTAATAGCTAATTTTCAAAAACCAATACCAGAACTAGGGCCGTTGAGAAAAGCTTATAATGAGCTTCCGCAAGAGATATCGCCAAAGTTTCGTTCTAGCGGATATAGGAAATTGGAAAAAAAGCTATCTGCTATGATCGCATATTGGGAAACCGACTGGGATGCCCGCGCTGTTGCCGCCACTGAAGAAAATAAGCAGATATCCCTTTGGGAAAAAAATAAGCAACTATCCTTTTGGGATAATGAACTAACCCTGATACTTAAAATGGACTCCACTGGCAAGCAAATGGAATATCAGGGTATCGCTTTCAATTTGGAGGATATTTATACCACTTACCACCAAGTGCCGATGCTCAAGGCACAAATGGATCAAAAAATGGTCGAAGAGCGGTTCAAACTGTTGTTGCTAGAAATTCCTAGACAATTGGATGCACAGATCAAAGCCTTGCAACAACAAGCGCCGCAACATTGGGACAAAATTTCTTTTCTCAATGCGAGAGACTTGATATTTATGGAAGGATACAATCATCCCCGTTTCAATTTTCATAAAGTGATGAAAGTCCATATTCAAACACAAGCACAAATGAATAATTGGATTCTGGAGTGGATAGCGCGTGTGGAAAAAGCCTTTGCCACCGCTTCGCGGGTTGATGGTTTTACCCAAGCAATATTGGGACTCATCGCCAGTTCACCAAAGTACGGGGTTCAAACCTACGCCTCATGGTTGGGCAACTCTAAGGCTGGAATGCTGGAACACAAGAAATTAGATAAAAAATTTCGCTATGCTTTGAAAGGCAATACCATTGTCAGCATCGCTGATAAAATTCATGCACTTATCGGCTACAAATGGTTGGCAGAAGCAACGGTGAGCACTTACTACTTATCTGTGTTGGTAGCCACTGACAATGGTAAAAAAATCTGGCAACTGCTAGAGCAGGGAAAAATCAAGGTAATTGCCACTCAACCGCCTGTCGATATCCATTCCCATCATTATTGGATCAAAGAAATACAACAAAAAGAACATACTGCTTATGTGAGTTTTTTAAACACACCACAATCTGTCGCCAATCTCGCCAAATGGACTGAAGAGGAAGTCGCGGCAATGCAGCAAACATTGGATGAGCATCTGAATGGTTGGCAAGTGCTGGCGCGGTGGAAACTTAGCAAACAATCGACTAACTACAAACCATTGCGACGCTTGCTAAGTAGGTACACATAAATCTTTTAACATTTTTGACGGCGTTTAGCTGCGCTGACTTCGTTTCGGGAAATCCGCGGAGCGAAATTCCCGAAACAACTGAACTTTGCTAAGTGCTTGAGTGATAAACCTCAAACGCCCAATACTTATTACTAGAATAGACAGCACCTTGCCATCCACTTGATATAAGCGCATTTGCTATAAAGCGATTGATAAAACCGTGACCAACCAGCAGGACGGTTTCATATTCAGTGGCAATTTTTATTAGTTTATTAGCCGCTAATCTGGCTCTTTGTTTGGCAGAATGTAGTGACTCTGCATTGGATGAGTATCCCAAAAACCAGAAAATTCTAAATAGAATTGCCCAGACTTTGATTGGGAGCCTTGGAGAATTCCATTGAGGATAGGGCAATCCGGCTTCACTAAACAATGAGTCAATCATCAGTATTTTGTCGATTCCCAATGCACTAGCGGATTGAATTGAGCGCGGTAAGTCACTACATATAATGGCATTGCAATTTTGCGCCATTTCAATGGATTTTAAGGGTGGTTTTCCATTGATACCTGATAAATTATAGGCGGTGATCCAACTATGTAATTCGCAGGCTTTGACTTGTCCGGCGAATTCTACTTTTGGTTTACCATGCCTTAAAAGGACGATTTTCATTTTCATTTTTAGTTTATAAGTACTGAACCATGAATTATCGGAGATTTTGGAGTCCAAAGCTTTAGCTTTGGAAACCCACGCACCAAAGCTAAAGCTTTGGACTCCAAAATACATTAAAATTCATGGTTCGGTACTTATATGGAGATATCCCATTAACACACAAGATTCAAGATTTGATCCAAGCTGGCGGGACGATGTCATAGAACAGGAGGCGATTGATATTCCTTTAGTCTTTCCAGAGGATACGCCACCGACGGGTGAAATATGGGTAGAAAGTCGCCCAAGATTGAAGGAGAGGTTGTTCAATGATGATGTCGAACTTGAAAAGCCAAGAAGGGTGACGAGCATCGTCAAAAGATCATATATGCTTAATTATTACAAAATCGCTGATAATCAAGGCAACTTCATCCCCCTTGATGATCCGATTTATAATTTCATTTTTCAGCCTAAAACCTGGATGAATGATTCGATGTCTGAACGCTATATGATGTTTGCCGCCGCAAAAAAAGCACGGGGAAAGGTTTTGGTGGGTGGCTTGGGCTTGGCTATTTATCCACAATTTGTGTTTTATCTTCAACGCCCGATCCAGTCTATCACTATCTTGGAAAAAAACGCGACTGTAATAAATCTCGTTCGTGATACTTGGATAAACAGTCTCAGTGATGAACAGAGACAACAGGTTAATATCATCGAAGGGAGTATTGAAGATTATTTGCAGGAGACTGACGAAAGTTTTGATACGATTTATATGGATACTTGGGAAGATGCCGATCCTCGCTTTGTTCCCCATCTTAACTATTTGGTACAATTAGCCTTGCCCAAATGTACGGGGCAAATTCAATGTTGGGGTTATGCGATGGCGGTGCAGAGTTTTGTTGATTATGCTGTGTCGTATGTCAAGCAAGCGTTCCCGTTGGAAGATTATTATCTTGATCCGGGGTTGGAAAGGTTTTCACAATGGTTGCAAAAAGCACAAAAAGACGGTACGCCTTCTGAAGAGTCGATAAAAACGGTTGCCCGTGAGATTGCTTTGACAACGGTTAAGTCGCAAGAAGCGTATGATCGGCATCGTTGTTTTACGCCGTTTGCTGTTTCTTATAGTGATATACAGAGGAATATGGTGATGTCGCGTAAAAAACCGGTGACGGCGGAAAACTAAGTTGTTCAACTGATTTTACGACGCATCAATTTGAGGCAAAAATAATCAAAATAAATTTTGGACTCCAAAAGAAAGCAAGTGTAGGGTGCGCCGCTTATTAGGTAAGAGGAAACGAAGTCAATTGGTGCGTGGGACGCACCCTACGCTAATTTTGAAAAAACATTCAGTTAATCAAGTCCAGCTTGCTTTAGAATAGATTTCAGTCTCCACCGATCTAAAAGGGACAAGTCTATTCTCCATACATTTCCGTGATAATGCTTCTCAGTTGAGCCGCTTGAGCTTCAGAAAGTTGGTCAATTTTTTTGATTAATCGCTGTTTACTGATAGCCCGTATTTGGTCAACAACAATTTCAGCATCAACACCATCACAATTCACTTGTAGGCGACAACGCCAGCTAGGATGAATCGTTGTAGTTAAGGGACAAATAACAATCGTTTCCAAGTAACGGTTCATCTCATCCTGACTAACTACCACAACCGGGCGAGTTTTCTGGATTTCACCGCCAATCGTTGGATTCAAATTAGCCAAATAAATTTCATATCGAAGGGGTATTGAACTCATCTTTTTCTAGTCCATCTAGTAATGTTTGGTCAAAATCTGTCCAATCTTCTTGTGCCTCTGCTATTGCTTTATAAGTCTCTTCATAAGAGAGTTTATTCTCTTCCTTTTTTCGCAATAAAATACCCCGCTCAGTTTCCTCCAAAAATAACTCATTGAAAATGCTATATTTGTTTAATAGAATTTGAGGTAATCTTATACCTTTTGAATTACCTATCGTTACAAGTCTAGTATCTCTGATGAATGTTTCCATAATAATCAATTCTCCTCTAAAACATGTTGAAAAACATTCTTTTTTTTCATTTTAGCTACTTAAACTGATATTCATACCGTATTGACGGTTTTATTTGTTGTCTAACAGTACTCATCCGCGCGACTTGTCGAGCCTGAAATTCACCTGCATAGTCGTCAAAAATTGGTTATCATCTCACACACTAAATTTTTTCCAACATCTATGATAATCAAGGCAACTTCATCCCCCCCTGAGCTATATGATGTTTGCCGCTGCCAAAAAAGCACGGGGAAAGGTTTTGGTGGGTGGCTTGGCTATTTATCCACAATTTGTGTTTTATCTTCAACGCCCGCTCCACTTTATCACTATCTTGGAAAAAAACGCAAGCGTATTAAAAGTTTGCCTCAAGAAAACGGGGTTTATATCTTAAAAAATCAAAAAGAGAGCAGACTACTGTTATTAGAATTGGCTATAGAAAGTCCCAATGGTGTTGTTAATGTGATTGAGATAAGCAAGACTAAAATAGGTTTTTCTGGCTCACCGAAAGTCGTTCAAGCCTTGTTAAAGTTTGATTTTACGACGATGGGCTATCAACAGAAAACGTTTAAACAGTTTGGTGGTGGCGATGTTCAACAGTCGATGTATTTTGCATTTATTCCTAAAATACCACCCTCAAATTATAAAGAACTTATTCCGCCTCAATTTGAGGAAAAAATAGTCAACGATATTTTTAATTGCATCGCCCAAACCGAAGGTGGACTCCAAACCTAAAATAGGAGTCCAAGATTTATCTTGGAATTGGGCTATGAATGGGAGAGAATCATGCCTATAGAAGAATTTATAGCTTGCATTGGAAAAATTCCATTATCTGCGCCTGAGGGAACCAGTATAGGTGGCTGGGATTTGAACTGTGAAAGTTTTTTGAAAATGATTCAAGGAAAAAAAAGATGTAATGAGTTAGGAATGTGGGCCATTGTTTACCATGAGTGGGTAAAGGAATTGGCTAAATGGATAGGTGACAGACAATGCTTAGAGATTATGGCTGGTGCAGGATGGTTGGCAAAAGGTTTGAAATTGTGTGGTGTCAGTATTGTCGCAACTGATAACTTTTCATGGAATAAAAAACAACATGCCAAACCTGTTTTTCCCATTTTGAATTATGAAGCTTCCGAAGCGATTATGAATATCAAGGCAGATATTTTAATCGTTTCATGGCCTCCTTATGGCGGTCATGCCATAGTTAAAGCCTGTGAAGTTTGGGGAACAGAAAAACCCATAATCTATATAGGAGAGAATCAAGGCGGTTGTAATGCGACTGATGCTTTTTTTGAAAGGTTCAAACGGATTCCGTCTGATATACCTATAAAAAGTTGGAATGGGATACATGACTCTGTAGGAATAGGCTATTGGCAGCGATTTTAGATATAGTTGTCCAGAAAAGTTGTTTGACTTCGTTTAGCGTAGCGATCTTCGTTGCGGGAAATCCGCGCAGCGAAATTCCCGAAACAACTTTTATTTCTTTCAATCACAATAGGAGTCCAAGATTTATCTTGGATATTTACAACACTTCAACTAAGCTCTCTACTAATCTATCTATTTGTGCCTGTTGATGCAATGCCGATAATGTAATCCTTAAACGCGCTGTCCCTTGTGGCACAGTTGGGGGACGTATCGCCGTGACAATAATCCCACGCTCATATAAGGCGCGATTGACGGCTAAGGCTTTTTCAGTTTCGCCTAAAATAATCGGTTGTATCGGTGTGAAGGATTCCATTAATGGGATTTGTCGTTTGGCAGCGGCGGTGCGAAAATAGGCAATAAGTTCATGCAAATGTTGCCGTCGCCAGGTTTCTTTTTCGGCAACGATTAAACTTGTCCGCACCGCTTCTGCCAGTACTGGCGGTAGTGCCGTGGTGTAAATATAACTCCGTGCCGATTGTATCAAAGCTTCAATCAGTAATTGGCTCCCCGCTACAAAGGCACCAAATACGCCAAAAGCTTTGCCTAATGTGCCCATTAAGACGGGTACGTCGTCTTCCCCCAAGTCATACATTTCTAAGCTGCCACGCCCCGTTTTTCCTATCACTCCTAAGCCATGCGCGTCATCTACCATTACCCAGGCTTGATATGTTTTTGCCAGTTGGACAATGTTGGCTAAGTCTGCAATATCTCCATCCATGCTAAATATGCCATCAGTGATAATTAATTTATGTTGCGCTTTAGAGTTGGCTAGTAAATGTGCGAGGGCTTGCATGTCGTTATGTGGATAACGGTGAATTTGTGCCCGTGATAGTAATGCGCCATCGACGAGTGAGGCATGATTGAGTTTATCTAAAAAGATGGCATCATGTCGCTTGACTAAAGTCGTAATGACACCAAGATTTGCCATGTAGCCGGTTGAAAATAATAAGGCACTCTCGCGCTTGGTGTAGGCGGCTAATTCTTTTTCAAGCGCATGATGTGCCTGTGTATGTCCAGTGACTAAATGCGACGCGCCACTGCCGACACCATATTTTCCTTGTTGCAAAAGTGCAGGATGATTGGCTAAGCCGAGATAATCATTGCTGCAAAAGCTTAAATAAGTTTGTCCATCTATCACTAAGTTTGGCGTTTGGGGGCTGTCGTGTGTCAGACGAGTACGATAGAGGTTAGCTTGTTGGCGTTGTTCTAGGAGAGATTTGAGATAAGTGTGCATATAATCTAAATAGGAATCCAAGATTTATCTTGGAAGGAATAAATTTACAGTTGTTTCGGGAATGGAGCGTAGCGGATTTCCCGAAACTCAGTCGCCACAACTGTTTCGGGAAATCCGCTACGCTCCATTCCCGAAACAACAAAATCTAAATAGGAATCCAAGATTTATCTTGGAAGGAATAAATTTAATGAATCAGTCTTGGTTTATCACGGGTACCGACACCGAAATCGGTAAAACCTGGTGTACTTTAGCATTAATCCAACATCTTAAAAATCAAGGATTACGGGTTGCAGGTATGAAACCGATTGCAGCGGGTTGTTACGAAACGCTTGCCGGTTTGAGAAATAGCGATGCTCAACAAATTTTAGAATTAAGTGGCTTGGATGTGCCTTATGATTGGATCAATCCTTATGCTTTTGCACCGCCCATCGCGCCCCATTTAGCGGCGGCTCAAATCGGACAATCCATTGAATTAGAAATTATTATCAATAAATATCAGCAATTAGCAACGCAGGTTGATAGTGTGGTGATAGAAGGTGTGGGGGGGTGGCGTGTGCCGATGAATGCGACGCAAAGTTTAAAAGATATGGTGCTGGCGATGGATGTGCCCGTGATTTTGGTGGTTGGATTACGTTTGGGCTGTATTAATCATGCCTTGTTGAGTGCGGAGACGATTATAGGTGATGGCTGCACTTTGGCGGGCTGGATAGCGAATCCGATTGATTCTGATTTTGATGGGCAAGCGTCTATTGATACCTTGTCTGAGCGTTTAGATGTCCCTTTATTGGCACAAATGCCTTATTTGGACTCTCAGGATATTCCACGGCTCGCCCAAGGGATTTGCTTAATCAAATAAATGTTCAATTTCTTTTAAATGTTTTTCCAAAGAAAGTGATAACATGGAAGATATTGTAAACAAAGTCGCCAAAACGTTCAAATTGGCATCTGCATCACAAGCCGCACGAACGCGATCCGAAAAATGATAATTCAAAGTTTGTAGATCTTTAAAATGTTGTTTTAAGCCTTCAAACTCTAGATCGATTCTGCTACCTTTTTGGTATTTATAATATTGGTGTAATAAATAGGAAGAAGTGACACGAAATACGATTTCATTAAGGGAGGCAAATGGCAAATGATAATAAGCCATACCACGCAAGGGACGCAAAATGGGACATTTACTGGTTGCCATCACAAAACCAATCAAGGCTCTTAAACCGGTTTGTGCATCAGTATGTTTAAAATATTCTCTTTCAGGCGTTTTCACCTGAATATCTGCTTCATTACATGAGAGAACTTCAGCAAATTCTAAGACGATTTCATGGGCATCAATAGCGACGGGGCAATGTGAATGTTCTTCAATTTTTAAGGGGCAATTGGGACACTGGTGAAAATCTAATTGAGTCCAACTAGGATACAGATTTTTGTTTAGGATAGGCTGACGAGTTCTCTCAAATTCCACCTTGTAGCGTAAATCCTTACCATCGTTCATGGTAAAGGTATATTCAATAAACATAATGAAACATCCGTGAGGTTATAGAGGGATTGGTACCGAGGGTCGGACTCGAACCGACACGGTGTCGCCACCACTGGATTTTGAATCCAGCGCGTCTACCAGTTTCGCCACCCCGGCTTTTTTTTGAGAGCACATCTTAGAAAGCGGGGGCATATTAACCTATGTTTAAAATCATGTCAAGCCCTAAGTGTTCCAAGATAAATCTTGGACTCCTAAATATCGTCAATAAATATAATGCAACGTACTGATTTTTCATTTAATTTACCAAGTGATTTAATTGCCCAACATCCCTTAAAATCGCGCACTGATAGTCGTTTGTTACATATAATGCGTGGTGAATTTGAAGATCGTCATTTTGTCGATTTTCCAAGTCTATTAGCGCCCGGTGATTTATTAGTCTTTAATAATACCCGCGTTATTCCAGCACGCTTATTTGGACATAAAGCGTCTGGTGGTCAAATCGAAATCCTTGTTGAGCGGGTACTTGATGATAAGAGAGTGTTAGCACAAGTGCGTGCCAGCCGTTCACCTAAGAATGGTGCGCGATTATATCTTGACAATGATGTCAATCTCATTGTTTTGCGACGTGTAGAAAATTTTTTTGAACTACAATTTGAACGCCCTGTTTATGAAATATTGCAAGCCATTGGACATATCCCGTTGCCACCCTATATAGAGCGGGCGGATACGGCTATAGATAGTCGTCGTTATCAAACAGTCTATGCACAAGAAATCGGTGCGGTTGCCGCACCGACTGCGGGTTTACATTTTGATGAGGCTATGCTTGAACGTATTGAGGCGATGGGCGTGGAGAGTGCCTTTGTTACTTTACATGTCGGTGCCGGCACTTTTGCGTCTGTACGTGTTGATGATATTCGCCAACACAGTATGCACTCAGAACGTTTGCAAGTTTCGGCAGAAGTTTGTGAACAAGTCAAGGCTACCCGTGCGCGTGGTGGTCGCGTTATTGCTGTCGGCACAACCAGCGTGCGAGCCCTAGAAACGGCATCTGCTGAGGGTGTGATAAAACCTTATGAGGGCGAAACTCGCTTATTTATCACGCCTGGATATCGCTTTGTCAGTGTTGATGCCTTGTTGACCAATTTTCATCTCCCTGAATCCACGCTGTTGATGCTCGTTTGTGCTTTTGCAGGACAATCCCTTGTGTTGGCAGCCTATCGACATGCCGTTGCTCAACAATATCGTTTTTTTAGTTATGGCGATGCTATGTTTATCAATCAGACACCAACAAGCCATACTCATTGAGCCAATCCAGTGTCTGGCTCACATCTTGGGGAATATCCGCTGCTGTCTTGCTAAATTGACTTTCAACGGCTGCAACCATTTGTTCAATCGTATGTGCTCCATCACATAATGACCATACTAAGGCAGCCGTTGGGTTTAAGACATACACTTTCTCCGTTGCCGAATCGTGCAACATTAATTCATCTTCTACCTGTATGGTACGCACATCTGTTCTTTTAACATAAGTCATTAATGATCTCCACTGTCTGATCTAATTTGCCGGGTGTTAATTGATAACATTTGACGGGGGCTAATATTTTAACAAGGGGCTGGATTAAGCTTGCCGCGCTGCCTTTGTCCTGAATTAATACTGAACGATAACTGCCTAAAAAATACCGCAACAAGCTGATCGCTGCGGTTAGTTTAGGTATTTCTTGCAACTGTGGGCGCTTTTCATAAAAACTTGGGGCAACACCCGTTTCTTCAACATTCAATACTAAAACGCCGTGCTGTTCACAAGCATCATAAATCTTGTTTATATGCACCTCTTTAGCCTTGAACTCCGAAAAACCTTCTGTGGAGGGCACTTTGACTGGCTCAATCCCGTTCGCTTGTAAATATGCCCACAATCTGTTGGGCAAAGAATCCAAGGTAATGTGACAAATTCTCTCATCCCCTTCATCCGGGCGCTGAATCATAATCAAATAATGCGGTTGACAGTTGTTGCCCAATAATGTGGAATCTAAATGAATAGTGGTTCTGTCACTTTTTTGAAGTCCTATCTGATGAGAGGGCAATTCCCAGCCAAATTGCTGAAAAACACGGTGAGTGCCCGCCCGCACCCACAAAGAACGTGGATAAGGGGCTAATTCGCCATTGCTTAAATCCAAGGCTGCCGTTTCATCGGAAAGACATTGAAATCCTTGGCGCACTAATGCCAACGTCAAGGTGGTTTTGCCACAACCTGAATCGGCTGCCACAATAATACCTTTTCCATTTCGAGACAAGGCGGCTGCATGAAAGAGTAAATGTGAGCGTATTTGCGCGAGCGTGTGGCGCAAGATAATACCGTGCGCTAATGAAGTTAATAAACTGGGGGCTTCAACTATATAACAAAAATCTTTGGTGTGAATACCAGCACGTCCACCCACTTCTGTTAATACGTCATATCGCTCTGCATCACCGTACTTATCCGTTACGGCGAAGCGCCGAAACATCACTTCCATCATTTTGAGGGTGTCTGCATGATCGGAGCGCAATTCAATTTCTTGATCAAAAATACGGTATCTTTGTGTTTTCAATAGTTTACCTTATTTAGAGACAAGTCTAGTACTTTGTCAAACTTTAAATTTTGGGTTGGAGTACAAAGCTTTAGCTTTGTCAAGCAACGCACAAAGCTAAAGCTTTGTACTCCAATAACCCATTAATATGTCAAACTTTAAATTTTGGGTTGGAGTACAAAGCTTTAGCTTTGTCAAGCAACGCACAAAGCTAAAGCTTTGTACTCCAATAACCCATTAATATGTCAAACTTTAAATTTTGGGTTGGAGTACAAAGCTTTAGCTTTGTCAAGCAACGCACAAAGCTAAAGCTTTGTACTCCAATAACCCATTAATATGTCAAACTTTAAATTTTGGGTTGGAGTACAAAGCTTTAGCTTTGTCAAGCAACGCACAAAGCTAAAGCTTTGTACTCCAATAACCCATTAATATAAGCTTGACAAAGTACTAGTGTTTGTGCAGGTGGTGAGTTTAAATCAGGAGTCCAAGATTTATCTTGGAAGGGGGGGGAGATGAGTGGAGCGTAATCCACCATTTTTGGTGGATTACTGTAATAGCAAGAAAAAAGATTCAATCAAATAAAATCTAATTAGGTGAGCAACCTAAAACAGCCACAGTTTTCAACAATTCTTCTTCCTTATACACTGTGATTGTAGGTGCCTGATAGGCAAGCTTTTCCGTCTTGCTGTCTTGGTGCTGAGATTGTTCTTGCATGATTAATTACTCCTCTTTATTCTGTGGTATAATGCCTTCACCAAATAAAAAAAACTTTTGGCCTGGTACAACCGGTATAATTTTCAGTTCGACATCAGTTTCTGCCGGTACATGGCGCAAAGTAAACTGCGGTGCGACGACTGTTTCATTCTGTTGGACAGGCGGCGGTGTATCAACTGCCTTCAGTTCAAAATAAGGATATTTATGTTGATTCATGCCAGAAATGTCCGCCTGCTGCGGCAATGCGAGCTAACAATTCATCTTTAGTCAATTCCCGCGTTATGTGGCAACGTTCAGAGCCAGCAAATTCACTTTGATCACTGACATTTAAAGTATTATACTGGCAATCTCCAGCACAATGCCATTTGGCAAAACACCCATTACAAAAATCCTGATGATGCGTCGCAAAATTGCGGAGCTTATCAAGCGTGGGCATATCAAACACATAACCTTTGCTTTGTGTATCAGGTTTTCCGTAAAAAAACACGTCTGCCAATTTATCCTCTTCGGAAAAACTGCTATAACAAGCAGACACATTGCCATCTGCTGACAGCGAAAACGCATCTTGCGTGATACCGCAAAAATGATTACTGCGCCTATTTAGGTTTGCTGGTGAATATTCTAATACCAATCCCTGTTTTGTCGCAATAGCCCGTGCGGCTCTATATGCATTGATAAATCGCGTTGTGTTCGCCGAAGGTGCATCTTGTCCCCGACCAATAAGATATGCCGGTTCGATATGAATGCTTTGTGGCTTAAAGTGTTCACCAATAAAAGCGATTGCCTCTGGCAATTGATCTAGAAACGCCTCAGTGGCTGTTAGTCTCAGAATGTACGGATAATTGACGGCATCAAAGCGCCGCAATGTGTGCATCACGGCTTCACTGGAACCACGTCCGCCAGCGGTGAGACGCTGTTTATCTTGGATCGATGGTAAACCATCAAAAGAAATCATCACCTTATCCAGATTTGCGATCACCCAGTCAATTTTTTTATCATCTCGCAACACGCCATTGCTAGTCATGTTACCATTCACTCGTAAGCCAATGGCTTGTGCTTTTTGCTGGGCATAAGCAAAAGAGTCCGTTAAGACTGACCAATGAGCGGTTGGTTCTCCACCGCCGTGATAAGCAACGTGTATCTCTTTCACACCCGGCTGACCGGCAAATTTGGCAATAAAATTCTTTTTTGCAGCATTTGCCGCGATAAAGTCAATACCCCGTTTGGCCGTTTCCAACGACATAAATTTTGCCGCCGTTTCTCCCGCTGAGGCATAACAATAAGTACAGCGAAGATTACATGTCGTTGTGAGTAGCAGCGTAATCGCCGTCGGTAAGGGACTACCTGTCGCGCTGGTCACTGGTAGTGTTTCTGGACCACTGTCCACAATGCCAACCTGGCGCAAAAATTTTATGAACACACCTTCAGGATCAGCCTTTTTATCATAGCGGCCTTCCTTTAGTTCAGCCATAAAATTCACCATACCCTCATTGGCGACAAACGCTGTTTTACGCAAAGGCGCGTAAATCAAGTAACGACTTTCGCCTAACGGGATACTGAAATGACTACCCCTAATGGGAGACTGAAACTTTTTTGCGGCACATATATCTGATGGAATTGGACCTGGGGCTGACATATATCACCTTATGGTGGGATGTGCAACTGGGTATTCCCCCCCCGTAGAAAACAATCTGCTCTGCGGGGTACTGTTGCACATGGTGTTAAGAAACTAAACTAATCCACCTGGGGTAGAAATCTTAGTCGCAGCTACCCGTATATAGCACAACCTGACCATTATCAGTTTCGAATTGTCCATTTGTATCGAGAACGGCCATAGCACAATCACCATCACCCGCAGCCACTAAGCTTGCTTTATATGAAAAACCAGTACCCTGTGGAGCAATCTCTCCAAGAAGCCTACATCCTGCCTCTGAGCAAGTTCCGACTAGGAAGCTAGCGATATCTTCTTCCCATGTCGTTGCCCATTCATAGTTCACCATACCGCCGGAGCAATTACAATCAAAACCAACTACCTCGACAGGTGTTGCTAACAAATCGAAAGCAATATCCATGGATTGCTGAAAAGGCTCGACATCCAAGCGAATAGCAGTCACGCTGGCCAAATTAGCACCGCCCCCTGCTGTACTATTTGGGTTATTCAAGAATTTTTCTAATGTTACCAGTTGATTCACTTGAGCTTGAGTGATAGCGAAGTTGTATGTTGAGCTAGCGGCACCACTGTAAAAGGTGATTTTTACGCCACCGCCGGCCATGTCAGCGCGGATTCTCACCACCAAAGTCGACTCACCATGAATAACCATATTTGCAGCAGGATTGATTCCGCTGGTATTCACAGTACCATTGTCGCCACCATGACTGTCCCATACCACAAAGGCTGTTGCAGTACTACCACCACCTGCGGTTATAGTCAGGGCATTAGAAGCTACCTGGGCATCCACAGAAGCAACTCCAAATCCATCGGACGCCGCGAGTGAAATGCACACGTCTCTCTCCAGACCAACCATGTCATCACTGCCATTGGCACTGTCAAGAGTATGCACACAAGTCGTATCACCTACGTTTGTTACCGATACCTTCGCAAAGGCATCAGCGAAATTCTCTATATTTACAGCATAAACACTGGTAAATGCCAGCATGGCTGCCGCACCCACAAAACTGCGACCTAAAAATGACCTCCATCCTGAAGGACAAAATTCGATGTTTTTCATGTTAAACTCCTTTGGTTATGTTAAGAGAACCTCACAAGATCGTTATTTGGTATAAATACCAAACATGGGAACGATCAACCCATTTTCCCCTCGCCGAGGCTTAGGGTAACTATCACTCAAACTATAGCTTTTCAGATAAAGATTTTGCTAGGAGTCCAAGATTTATCTTGGGACTGCCAAGATAAATCTTGGACTCCTATTTTCTGAAATACTATAGATGAGATTAATGCTTAAAGGTTACTTGACGATTTCAAATTGACCAAGTGACACACATCTTTAAATATTATAGATCACAATCCAAAAAGTCAAGTCAATTTATAAAACACGTTAGCAACAATCAATAACATATAAACATAATTCAAATCACAATGCAAGCTTTTTTTTGATTAATTTAATTATTCCAACCGCAATGACAGGCTTGGATCGCCAAATAGGGTAAACATTTCCACACTATCTTTGCTAATACGGGCAGAAATTTTAGCGGCTGTGGTTAGAGGACCCAATTCCGTCTCTTTGTCTTGAAATAAACGCTTAAATAATTCCTCAGCAAGTCTATTATGTTCAAAGGTATAACCCAGTCCTGTGGGAGCAAAAACAGCGATAGCCCCTTTGTTATCGGCTTTGAGAAAGGCTTCTGCAAGACTATCATTGTTACCCATCCAATCCATTTCGTAATAGGCAAACCTACCGTTGAGACAGTTAAGTGTTACCAGAAAGGTGAATTTGTCAGTGTTGTTTAAGGATGTCACATCAGCCGAATGGAATAGGGGTTCTCCTGTCCAGTTACTCGTGGCACCGTGACCTATGTAAGTCGTGAGGAGATTGCCCATATTCAATTCTTGAATAAGATCTGGCTTTGCAGCTAAAACCTGTAGCTTGTCAGTACCATCATATCGGTTTAGATCGAACAATTTAGTGTTATAGTCCACAAAATAGGATTTTTCTATTAATTTAGTCGCGATCTCATCAAAATTTTCATTCGATCTGTCATTATCATCTGTCACAACAAGGACATTGCGTTCCCAACCATCCAGTGCTGTTTGCGGATAAACGGTCAATTTATTGACAACCGCATCCAATTCTGCTTGAGTTCTCACTGGAATACGCCCCAAAAACATATCGGGCAGATGATCATCACCACTGATGCTGACAAACCAATTGTCAGTGCCAGTTGCCCCCGATTCTGATGTATAAAACAAGTGGGTGGGAACGTAATTAATACCAAACCCTAAATCGTTCAAATAATCCTGGTTAGCATCACCGACTAAGGCGACATAAGCTGGACGGGGCTGTGTATAATTTTCGTAGGCATAAGTGAGAAAATCTTTAATCGCCTGTGGTGAGGGCAAACCATGATTAAATTCATCATAAATCTCCGAGATTGCTACTGTCATAACCTGCAAGCCGCGTGCCGATACCAAACTTTTAAAGGCATCTACGTTAAAGCTATCATGATGAATAATGAAATAATCGGCTTGATTGCAAGCGGATTGAAGCCGGATCATGGGCACGTCAATGTCGATAGCCGTGGGTTGCAGTAAATTTTCTGCGCCTATGCTAAAGGCATAAAATGTTTTGTTGCCATCTAAGTTATCACTATACTGAACTTGATGCCCCCCCTCACCGTCTGCTGACACTCTCACATCTAATAGTGGCACAATATCTAGTGGATTTGTGACATCCAACACAAGCACATTAGGCTGTGTAAAGCCTTTGATAGTAAACAGTGTAGCACCCTCACCAACTGCCTCGAATGTTAACTGATCCTCAACAGCAGTTGTTGTGGCGGTGTATTCGATTTCAAACCAGTTGAGATACACTATGTCCCCTGAAATATCAGGATTTTTGACTGAGACTAGGGTGAAGGTATTCTCACCTTTGTGCAAATTAGATTGTGGCGTGGTTATTTCTTGTAGAAATTCCACTTGACCGTCCCATTGTTCATCAAAGATTTCAACATCATTGATCGAGACTTTGGTCTGGTGGTCGGGGTTATGTAGAGGATCAGCCTTTTTACCATGCATCATAACGCGAATGGTCGCATCGGAGCTGGATTGGATTGGGGGGGGCAAACTAAACGTATTTTGAGAGCTTTCCCCACCTTTGACTTCAAACCAAAAAAGATGCTCTTTCTCTACCCCTTTTGGCCACTTCGCCGAATATTTCTTATTTTCCTCAAAATGCACTGTCTGTTTAAACGTCGTCAGTGGCGGATCATTAGCATTCGGTGTCGCCATCCTGAAATTGAGTCTCGCGGCACCGCCATCTAGTTTTAGAGAAAGCCAATAGATATTGCTGCGGGTATAAGGTGTTTTCGCGGCTTGGGCATAAAAAAACATCATATCACCTGGCCCAAAAACTCCGTCTTCTTCGCCAGCAATAAAGATTGGCACGGGTTTGCCTTGATGGGTCATCTGAATCATGCTCGAATCTAATACAGAAACATCCAGTCCCAAAGCGAGAAAATCGTCATAGCTCAGCGCATAAACACCTGTTTTGTCTATGGTCAGTTTTAAGGATGCCGGCAGGGGGGATGGGCAATCTTCCCTTGTCGTCACAGTAGAGCGCAATACCCGGTTAGCACTTGTATCATTTAACAACAATTGTTGTAACATTCTGTCAAACGCTGGCGAATCTTCGACAACCGTTGGCATTTTAGAGCGTGTGCTGTTATTGATAAAATTCACTTTGACGCGCAATCTTTTGTAAAGTTTAACCGTTTTTTGAACGGTATTCAATTGTACACCAAAAAACTGTATTTGTGCCACCTGTTGTTCACGAATAGCACCCGTCATCGCAATTTCGACTGGGTTTGCTGGTTGAAAGCGATCAACTTGAGACGGTCCTTCAACGGGAGCCAGCAAAATGTTTGATAGTATTTTGCTTTCGCTCTCTATTATCTCTATTTCAATTTGGCTGTTGCGTGGCACGGCAAGAAATGTGCCTTTTGTCGGTATTTTACCCTGTTCCATGCCAGGGATAGTTATTGTTTGGTAAGTGTAGCCTGACAACTGTTTTTCAGAAATAACAGGCTCAGGCAGGGTGAGTTCCAAGAGAACTGATTGAGGGGTTTGCTCAAGTAGCCTAATTTCTGCATCAGCATAACTTGGAAAAATAGGTAGGTAAACTAAAATACACAAAAAAATATATTTTAATTTGATTATTTGGTGTGTATTATTCCACATCATTAATTTCCTCTAAATTTAAAAATCCTATTTCTTCAAGAAATAGGATTTTTTTGTGGCCATTTTTTGACGATTGTCACTTGGAGTCCAAAGCTTTAGCTTTGGACTCCAAATAACCAGACAAAATAGCTTTGACAATGTACTAGTGCAGGAGGGCGGAAATCCCGATACCATGACAGGGCAACCATTTTCCGGTGGTATGGATATTTCCGCCCTCCTGCACTAGGCTATTATTCTATTACGTGTATGGTCATCGTTCCATCTGTATCGAAATCTGCGAGGCCATACTCACAGTCCGTGCATGGGTCGTCCTGTCCAGAAGAAATAAATGCCTGGTAAGTGGCACCGCCTGGATTATCTGCCTCCATAAATCCACTCAAGGCTTCCCAATCACCACCAGGTACACGTTGCCCAACTATAAAGCCAGCGTTATTGAATTCCGCCAAAGTGTTCCACTTAAAGCTCAAGCCACCAGGTAATCCTGCAATGGGGGGGACGACTTGAACAGTGCTCTCTCCTAGTGTGACTGAGGTTTCGATAAGATCAAAACCTAAAGATACCCGACCAGGCGTAAGCACTATAATCTGCATTTCAATAGCACCCACATTCTTAAAATCGACTGGCCCATCTGCACCCGCTCCCATCGTAAAATCAGGCCGCTCAATCCAATAACCTTTGATCTGATCACTGTTAATATCAAGCAGAGCGGTTGACCAGTGAGTTGCATCCGTGTAGATGCGGACCCGTATCTGGGTATCAGATGGGTTAGTTGATGAAACCATAAGATGTATTTTAGGAGAAGGTGCTGAATCCGGCAGGTCTATGCCCTCCATCAGATTTAGCCCTCCAAGGCCAGTATGGTTTAGAACACACCGGCTACTGTCGCTGCCATCAGCATCCACGCCATCCCATTGAAGGATAATTTCCCCTGCTTGATTCTCCTGCTCAATTATCAGCAGACCAGCGAAAAAAGAGTCCATCGTCACTCTGCCATCAGCATTTACAATAGACATGTCCCTTTGCGTGCCCATAATTTTACTGGTGGGATCATGGCTTTGATTCCCTTCGGCACACAGGGATTGATCATTAGCTTCGACCCTTGTACCATCCTTAAAATTATCTATGACGAGAGATGCAGAAACATTGACACTAAACAACAGTGCCGCCGCCGCCGTCACTAAACCACGAATAACGGCCCCCCCTCCTGTGCAATGCCCAACTACGTTCTTGTTTTTCATGTAGTTCTCCTTAAGTTAACACCAAAAGTGGTAATAAAATCACACCACAAGCCAAAAAACGGTTCTTATTAAACCATAATTTAAAGACTAATGGCAACCGATTTCGGGTTTAGGAGTCCAAGATTTATCTTGGACTCCTTTTGATGTTGCCAAAACCTCACCGTTTTTTAGGGACAAGTCGCCTTATTCTAAGCGCAATTGCAAACTTGGCTCCCCAAAAAGGGTAAATATCTTGAGATTAACATGATTTACAGGAGGGAGCTCTCCTTTTAAATAAGTGGCTCTAATTTTAGCCTCAGTGGTCAGAGGACCAAGAGTTGTGACATTTTCCTCAAGCAAAAGCTTAAAGAATTCATCAGCCAACCTTTCATGTTCAAAGGTGTAACCCTGTCCCGTAGGTGCCCAAACACCAATAGCCCCTTTACCATCTGCTTTGAGAAAAGCTTCAGCCAAGCTGTCATCATGCCCATCAAATTGTTGGTAATTGGAAAACAAACCATTGATACAGTTCAGAGCCATCACAAAGGTGAGTGGATTGCCCAACAAATCCACATCTGATGATTTAAATAATTGTCCTCCCCAATTAGCAACGCTCCCATGACCGAAGTAAGTGGTGATCAAAGTGCCAGTATTGATGTTTTGTACAATATCCTGTCTCGCGGTCGCATTTGCTGTTGCGGTGTCGCCACTGTATTCGCTCAGATAAACCCGTTTAGGCGTATAGTTTGCCAAATGTTTTTCTATCAACCTGTCAGCACTCTCTTCAAGCTTGAGTCTTGAATCATTACCTGTCACAAAAAGTACATTGTGTTGCCAACCATCCAGTGGTACTTGCGAATAGCGTGTCAATTTTTTGACAATCGCATCCAGTTCAATTTGGGTTCTAACTGGAATACGCCCTAGAAACATATCTGGCAAATTGTCGTCACCACTGACAGTCACATAATCGTTGTCAGTTGCGGTAACACCCAATTGGGAGGTATAAAACAGGTTAGTGGGCACGTAATTAATACCATGTCCTAACTGATTCAAGAGGTCCTGGTTAGCATCACCCACCAAGGCGACATAAGCTGGCGCGGGCGCGGTGTAATTTTCATAAGCATAACGGAGAAAATCTTTAATCGCCTGAGGTGAGGGCATACCATGGTTAAATTCATTATAAATCTTCGACACGGGCACCGCCATTACTCCCAATCCGCGTCCCTTCACAAGGTTTTTCAAGGCATCCACATTAAAACTGTCATGATAGATAATAAAATAATCGGCCTGATTGCAAGGGGATTGAAGGCGGCTCGATGGGATGTCAATGCTGATCTCAGCGGGTTTGAGTAAATGCTTGGCAAAATTAAAGGCGTAATAAACTTTATTACCATCCAAGTTATCACTATAGTGAATTTGATAAGTGCCTGCCTCATCCTCCTGCACCCTAGCACCCAACAATGGCACAACTTGTCTTGGATGAGTGACATCCAACACGAGAAGTTCTGACTGACTAAAGCCCCCAACAGTCAACTGATGTGGTCCCTGTTCCACTGTCTCAAATGTTAATTGATCGGAAATGGCTGTCAGTGTGGCTATATAGTCGATTTCCAGCCAGTTGACATGCAGCTGATTGGGCGGCGAATTGCCAACGTCCCCAACAGAAACCAAGCGAACAAGATTATCACCCTCAAGCAGGCTGGATTGTGGGATGTTGGTTTCTTGCAAAGACTCCATTTTACCATCCCACAATTGTTCAGAAATTTCTACCTCATTGAGCAAGATTTTAGTATGGTGATCATCGAATTCATAGTCATGGTTATCGCTCCTACCTTGCATCATCACGCGGAGGGTGGCATTTTCCGTACTAGAACTGATATGCTGCAAAGTGATCGCCATATCAAGGGAAACTTCCACAGTAGGCTGGACTGAGAGTTGTTTCCAGAAAATATGATCTTTTTCCACTTCTTTTGGCAGCCTGATCAAATATATCTTGTTTTCTTCAACATGGACTGTTTGTCTGAACTCAGTCAATGGGGGATGGCTAGGATTGGGGGTGCCATCCCCGAAACGGAGTCTTGCGGAGCCATCATCTTTGAGAGAGAGCCAATATATATTAGTACGAGTATAGGGACCATCTCCTGCTTGGGCGTAGAAAAACATCACATCACCTGGTCCAAAAACACCATCTTCTTCGCCAGCTATAAAAATGGGCACCGCTTCACCTTGATGGCTCAGATGAATCTGACGCGCATCTAGCACAGACAGATCCAATTCCAATTTTTCTTGAAAATAGCTATAACTGAGTGCATACACGCCTGTTTTATCTATGCTCAGTTTTAAGGCAGGCGGTAGCGGTAACGGGCAATCTTCCCTAGTCTTGACTGAACGTAAAACTTGCTTAACCGTTCTATCATTTAACAACAATTGATCTAACATTCTCTCAAATGCGGGCGAATCTTGCACCGTTTCCAATGGCACTTTGCCAGAGCGAGCATTGTTGTTGATAAAACGGACTTTAACGCGCAAGCTTTTATCAATTTCTACCGTTTTTTGAGCCGGATTGTGCCGCACTGGAAAAAATTGTATTTGTGCCACCCGTTGTTCACGGATATAACCTGTCATGCCGATTTCAACAGGGCTTGTTGGCTGCTCAAGCTGATGAAACGGTTCTTCAATCTTAACAATTTCTGTTTCCTGCTCTATTATCTCTAGTTGGATTTGGCTGTCACTAGGGACGGCAATTAATGTGCTTGGGACTTCTTTGGAATGCAGCCTGCCAGAGAAAGTCAGTTCCAAAATCAAGGATTGAGGATTTTCATCAATCAGCCTAATCTCTGCTAGAGTAGACATTGGAACAAGGAGTAGAGAAAGTAATATAGTCGATAAAAATATCTGCATTTGTAAACATGTCCATAAAAAAGGTTATAGAAATTGAGCAGAACGGATTGGAGCAGCGGGCTCGTCCCCATAAAATCTAGCATCTAAAAAAAAACTTGACATTATTTTTTTAATAATGTTTAATAATCCCGCTTGAGGTGGTTAGCCTTCCACGTCAAAAAAATGGATTCTCAAGCATTCAAGTAACCCTAAGTTTCCATTAGACGAGGGGATAAAGGGCTGATACTCCCTAGTTCATAGTTATTGAGAGTTGTACTTCATTAAGTACAATGTCAATAATTATCAATGAAATTGTTATCTAATGTGATGACTAAATGATTTATTCATAAAATTTCTAGCCTATTAAGATTAAAAAAATCCTATTTCTTTAAGAAATAGGATTTTTAGATTGCTACTCAAGCCGCAATGGCAAACTGGGGTCTCCAAACAAGGTAAATATTTTGAGATTATCTGACGTGATATGCGGTTCGTTAACGACAGCGGCAATCTTAGCTTGAGTAGTCAGCGGGCCGACTGCCGTTACACCTTCCTGAAGTAAAAGCCTAAAGAATTCATCAGCTAACCTTTCATGTTCAAAGGTAAACCCCTGTCCGGTGGGCGCCCAAACACCAACGGCCCCTTTATCGTCCGCTTTGAGAAAAGCTTCTGCAAGACTATCATCGTGTCCATCAAAGGCTTGATAAAAGGAAAACCAACCATTGATACAATTCAATGTCATCAGAAAGGTGAGTTTATCAGAGTTGCCCAATAGCTCCACATCTGATGATTTAAATAAAAGTCCTGCCCAATTACCGACGCTGCCATGACCTATATAACTGGTGATGAGAGCCCCCGTATTCAAATGTTGAATAATATCCTGCTTGGCATTCGCTTTTGCGTCAGCACCACTGTATTGGCTCAGATAGATCTGACTCGCATAGCCTGCAAAATATTTTTCTATCAGTTCGTTAGCAGTCTCATCAAAGTTTGGATCATTATCGGTTACAAAAAGCACATTCTGTTGCCAACCATCCAGTGCTGCTTGCGAATAGCGGCTCAATTTATTAACGATTGCATCCAGCTCCTTTTGGCTTCTAACCGGCATACGCCCTAAAAACATATCAGGAAGGTCATCGTCACCACTGACAGTCACATAATCGTTGTCAGTCGCGGTGATACCCAATAGGGCAGTATAAAACAGATTGGTGGGAATATAATTAATACCATGTCCTAACTCATTTAAGAGGTCCTGGTTAGCATCACCCACCAAAGCGACATAAGCTGGTGCGGGCGAACTATAATTTTCGTAGGCATAAACGAGAAAATCTTTAATCGCACGCGGATCGGGCATACCATGATTAAATTCATCATAAATATCCGACACGGGCACCGCCATTACTCCCAAACCGCGTCCCATCACAAGGTTTTTCAAGGCATCCACGTTAAAGCTATCGTGATGGATGATAAAATAATCGGCCTGATGACAAGGGGATTGAAGCCGGCGAGAGGGGACGTCAATACTGATATCAGCGGGTTTGAGTAAAATTTCCTCTGCAAAGCTAAAGGTATAATAAATTTTGTTAGCTTTTAAGTTATCACTATACTGAATTTGATAACGGCTCTCCTTTTTCTGCACAACACCACCGAACAGTAGCGCAATTTGTTCTGGTTTAGTGACATCCAACACGAAAATTTCTGGGCTGGTAAAGCCCCCGACAGTCAACTGGTGTGCTCCCTGACGACTAACCGCCTCAAATGTCAACTGATCGGAAATGGCGGTCATTGTGGCTATATAATCGACTTCTAGCCAGTTAACATACAGATTATCAATTTGTGCCCCAGTGTCCCCGACTGAAAGTAACTGGATGACAGTATGACCTTCAGGTATGCTCGATTGTGGAATCGTGCCTTCTTGCAAAAACTCCATTTGACCGTTCCACTGTTCATCAGAAATGTTGACATCATTGAGCAAAATTTGAGTATGGTGATCGGGATCATAGCTACGATCATCTGTTCTGCCTTGCATCATGACACGGATAGTTGCGTTTGCCGTGCCTGGTGCTATATGACGCATATTGAGCGACATATTATGGGAATTCGTGGCATTTATTTTGCTCCAAAAAAGATGATCTTTTTCTGGATCTTTTGGCAACTTCACCCAATATAGATCGTCTCTCTCAACATGCACCGTTTTTTTGAATTCAGTCAATGGGGGATGGCTAGGATCGGGGGTGGCATCTCTGAAACTGAGTCTTGCGGAGCCATCGGCTTTGAGAGAGAGCCAATATATATTTGTGCGAGTATAGGGGGTGTCTCCTGCTTGTGCGTAGAAAAACATCACATCACCCGGTCCAAAAACCCCATCTTCTTCGCCAGCTATAAAAATGGGCACCGCTTCACCTTGATGACTCATATAAATCTGACGCGCATCTACCACAGACAGCTCCAATCCCAACTTTTCCTGAAAATAGCTATAAGTGAGTGCATACACGCCGGTTTTATCTATGCTCAGTTTTAAGGCAGGCGGTAGCGGTGACGGACAATCTTCCCTCGTTTTGGCAGAACGCGAACGTAAAACTTGGTTGACGGTTCTATCATTTAACAACAATTGGTCTAACATTTTCTCAAACGCGGGTGAATCTGCCACAGTTTTCAAGACCACTTTGCCAGAGCGAGCCTTGTTATTGTTGAGAAAACTGACTTTAACGCGCAAGCTTTTATCAATCTCTACCGTTTTTTGGACCGGATTGTACCGCACCGGAAAAAACTGTATTTGTGCCACCCGTTGTTCACGGATATAACCTGTCATGCCGATTTCAACCGGGCTGCTTGGCAGAATGCGATCAGAGGCAGGTGCCAGCAAAATGTTTGATAGCACTTGAGTTTCCTGCTCTATTATCTCCAGTTGGATTTGGCTATCGCTAGGCACCGCAATTAATGTGCCTTTGTTTGGCAGTTGTGGTTTGCCCGGTTGGTTGGAATGCCCCATGCCGGGGATATTGATGGTTTGGTATATCTGATCTGACAGATTTTCATCAGAGATGATTGGATCAGAGACAGTCAGTTCCAAAATCAACGAGTGAGGATTTTCATCAAGCACCCTAATCTCTGCGACGGCATAACTTGGAACTAATAGTAAAAATATTAAAAATACGCTATGACTAAATGATTTATTCATTATAATATAATCTTGGACTCCTATAATAAATATTTAACAATTTTGTGTACTAATCTGATTTTCACACGATGGAGCAGATGGCCCGCTTTTGGCGAAAATGGCCTGACATAAGTGATCAGTAGGCTGGAAAGTGTTATGATTAAAGATAATCCGTGATGGTCACTGATGTCAAATTCTTTGTCATTGACTTTGATTTTCTCAATCACACCAATGATATTATCTATAGAAATAATTGAGGTGATCGGGCTACTATCTCCGCCTTGGAGACATTGATTTTTAGCCGTGTTGACTTTTAAAATGCGATGAGCAACGAGTTGGTTTTCATCTATATAAAGCACGATGTCACCAACGCGAATTTTTTTATGTTCAAGATATTTTACAAAAATATATGCACCTGTCGGCATAAGCGGAGACATGCTCCCTGAGTGCATTTTAAGCCAAGCCTGTTTTTGATTGTGGAGTATACTTTTCCACAAGGCTGTTTCATTGGAATAAATCATACCTTGCAACATTATCGGAAATAAATAAGGCGATAAATCGCGGTTTCTTTAGATATAAAAAAAAATCGACAAATCGACAAATCGACAAATCGACAATACAGCCTTGAATCCGTTTTGTCAAGATAGCAAAAATACTACAACAAAAAACTAAAACGATGTGTTATATATATAAACTTTTTAGAAAAGTTGTTTCGGGAATTCCGCTACGCGGATTTCCCGAAACTCAGTCAAAACTAGTACTCTGTCAACTTGGTTTTGACGGGTAATGTAGGGTGCGTCCTACGCACCTCAATGCCATTAAGTTAAGAGATATTGTAGATATTGTAGGGTGGGTGTAGCGAAGCTCTACCCACCCTACAAAAACTACAAAAACCTTAACTTAATGGCATTGCCTACGCACCTACGCATCTCTGGTGCGTAGGACGCACCCTACAAAACAAAATTGACAAGATACTAGGACAAAACTTTTCTGGACAAGTATATTAGACTTATCCCTTTTTAATTGTAGCGTATCCACCTGATTCTTAGGTAAATATCGGTGGATACGCAGGAGCGATATCCACCCGACTTATGCAGCTTTAAGTTATTTAGGGACATGTCTATTATATAGTGCTACTGATTAATTATTTAATGACATAGCCAACTAAATAAAGGATTACAATGGCATTAATTGTACAAAAATATGGTGGCACCTCAGTGGGCTCAATCGAGCGCATTACCGCCGTCGCCGAAAAACTCATCGCAACCCGCGCACAAGGACATAATTTAGTCGTAGTCGTCTCCGCCATGAGTGGAGAAACCAATCGCTTAGTGGCACTCGCCAAAAGTCTCGCTGATCCCCCCAAAGCCCGCGAATTTGATGTGCTCTTAGCAACTGGTGAACAAGTTTCGATGAGCCTATTATGTATGGCACTTGAAGCGCGTGGCTGTCCAGCTCGTTCTTACACAGGCGCACAAGTACATATCCTGACAGATAGTGCCCATACAAAAGCACGTATTCTTGAAATTGACGATCAACATATCCATGCCGATTTAGCACAAGGCAGAGTCGTTGTGGTCGCTGGTTTTCAAGGTATTGATGCAAAACGTAATATTACGACTTTAGGTCGTGGTGGCTCAGATACCACTGGCGTTGCCTTAGCGGTTGCCCTCAAAGCTGACGAGTGTCAAATTTACACCGATGTGGATGGTGTTTACACTACCGATCCCCGTATTGTTCCTGAAGCCCGTCGCCTCGATAAACTCTGCTTTGAAGAAATGCTTGAAATGGCGAGTTTAGGTTCAAAAGTCTTGCAAATTCGCGCAGTGGAATTCGCCAGTAAATATAATGTACCTTTACGTGTGCTATCCTCTATTGAAGATGGACCTGGCACTCTTATTGCAAAAGAGGATGAAACCATGGAAAAAGCTCTGATTTCAGGTATTGCATTTAATCGCGATGAAGCCAAATTAACCCTCTTAGGCGTACCAGATAAACCGGGGATTGCCTATCAAATTTTAGGTCACATTGCGGAACTCAATATTGAAGTGGATATGATTATCCAAAACATTGGGGCTGATGGAAGCACGGATTTTACCTTCACAGTGCATCGCAATGACTACAAAAAAGCCTTAGAAGTTCTGAATAAGCTTGCCACAGAATTAGGGGTGCGCGAAATACAAGGGGATGAACACATTGCCAAAATTTCGTTAGTGGGTGTTGGAATGCGCTCACATGCAGGGATTGCTAGCACTATGTTTAAGGCGTTGGCTCACTACGGGATTAATATCCTGATGATTTCAACTTCAGAGATCAAAATTTCGGTGGTTGTGCATGAGGATTTCTTAGAGTTAGGTGTAAGAGCCTTACATACTGCTTTTAATTTGAAGGAAAAATAATTTTTTTTAATTAGGAGTCCAAGATTTATCTTGGACACCTGCTGTTTTGGGATTCGGGTGCTGGTGCGCCCGACACCGAAGAGCTTGGAGCTTACTGGACTTATTTAGAAAGGAAGGAGAAAATCTATGCTAATTTTGACAAGGCGTGTTGGAGAATCATTGATGATAGGGGATGACATAACAGTCACGGTGTTGGGTGTCAAGGGTAATCAAGTACGAATCGGGGTGAGTGCGCCTCGGGAAGTTGCAGTTCACCGTGAGGAGATTTATCATCGGATACAACGGGAAAAAAATGAAACAGACGAGACGAATGATTACGATTATTAATGCTTGTCACGTTATAGTTTAATAGACATTGTTGGAAATAAATGTTTCGGACGGGGTTGCATATCCCGTCTGGCAAAAACGAAAATTTGCTTAAAATCAATAATAAATGGCAACTTTTGGAAATTTGTCCGTCTTTAATAAATTTAATTTATTTATAGAATAGAAATCCTATTTTTTTAAAAAATAGGATTTCTTTGAAAGTTGAAAATGTTAAAAGAACTCAGCGGAGAATATTGCCTTTAACTTTGGCCCTATCAAGTATTTTTACGCTCAAATAAAAGACATTATGTTTGTTCTTAATTTAATTGAAAAAACGGAGGAAAAAATATATCATGTTTAGATCACATTCGTCCTCTAAAATAGACTTGATGATAAGAATGGAGCCATAAAGGGATCGATACTTTTGAAGGAGATGACTCATGGAGACTCTAAACATCAAACTACCCTATTCAGATTGGACCTTAATTTTTGATTCTATCCGCCACTACATAAAATACATATTAATCCAACAGCAAAAAAACGACCCCTTATCGAACGCGCCTATTATCGCAGAATTGATGTTTTGTATGAATATTACAACGGTTTATAGCTAAAAATGAGAGAAAAATCGGCTCAAGCGATAATGGTTTTATTCTCCTTGGATTGCATTCGCTGTACTCACACTTAAAAAAAAAATAGACCTGTCGCGCTGATGAGTACAACTCATGTTAGACAACGAATAAAAGCGTGTATGAATATCCTGGCGTTGTCGCCTACAAGTGAATGCTGTTGATAGAGTAATAAGCGGTGCGTAGGACGCTAATCAAACTTGATCTGTCCTTTTAAATTTTGCGAGCCACTACTAAAAAACTGGACGGTGAAATGGATGAAGTGGATTATCCCGAGGGGCTAGAAGATGGACGAGAAGAAGGAATGTTAAAACAACAACGTGAAACGGTATTACAAGCCCGAGAAATGGGCTTGGATGAAATGGCTATTGCTAAATTGACTGGACTTTCAGCGCAGGCTATAAAGGAAATAATCTCTACCACCCTACGAACCTAAGATTAAGCGTAGGGTGCGTCCCACGCACCAATTGACCCAATGCCATTAAGTTAAGCATAAATACGTTTTTTTGTCGGGTGGGTTGGGCGGGACGCCCAACCCACCAAACATTTGAAACGAAGATCCGTGCGTCAATTTATAACAATGGTGGGTTTCGCTCTACCCACCCTACAATATCTATTTTTTTAAAAAATAGGATTTCTATAATATTAGATCAAAACGGCCTTAAAAAAGATATTGTAGGGTGGGTAACATCTTTTTGTTGGCCACCAGCCCCCGACAGGTGGGCTTAACTTAATGGCAATGACCCTACACTTCCTCCAAAATACCAGAAAACCTGTTGCACTCATTCATGAAAGCGGTGTGCCACCACATAATGTTAAAAGCGTATTTAGAAAAGCCTTCAATTCTGGACAAGCATTTGCCGAAATGCTTAAATCTTTTCCTTCTAAAATGCTCTTGGCATCACGAGGTTTTTGGTAGCGTCTACGTTTCCCAAGCCGGAAAATTTCCTCAAGATGTCTTGCCGGCGGTTTATTGTGATTCACATTTTCAGGTTCATTGCTCGGTTGCTTTTTATTATGCCCTGCCAATTTTTGAATATCTGACCAAAAAGGCAATAGCCATGCCTCAAAATCATGTTGTGCAACGTGTGGGTAAAAATGGGGATTATTGCCTACCCAATTTTTCATTTTCTGTTTAGCATCGGCAGCATCAATAAAATCGTCAGTGCCGGTATAGACATCACTCAATGCGATCACCGCATGGGCTGGTTTTTTGCCTGTTAATAATTTTTCTACAATGCGTCTCAACTTGTCATCCTTGGGAACTCGCCCATGATAAGGACGACAAGACAGTTTGGGCATTTCTGTCAAACGTGTTTGCAAAAAATCTCGTAAAAAAGGCATAAAAACTCTTTCAGTTTTTCCTTCAACCAAGATGATAATTTTCATGCCCGCCCTCCCAAGCATCCCATACGCCAAAGTTCATCAAGGCGATAATCTTCGAGCCAATGTTCTAAATCAAGCTCTTCATCGTCAGCCCACCTCATTTTTGTCAATCCTGCCTCATCAGCATCCATGATAAGAACTTCGTGAGGTTCTAAAAAACTGATCAAACGGTCAGAATGAGTGGCGACAATCAGTTGAGTTCGCTCAGAGGCTTCACGCATCAGTTCAGATAAAAGACTTAATAATTCTGGATGTAAACTCACTTCGGGTTCGTCAATCAGCGTAACGGCTGTCAACTCTCCGCACTGCAATAAGGTTGCTAACCAGAGAAAACGCAAAGTGCCTTCAGAAAGTTGATGCATGTACAAAGGCGTAGAAAAATTTTTGTCATGCCAAGTTAGAGCAAGCATTCCGGCGGCGACTGGGGGAAAATTGAGCCCTTTAAAACTTGGAAAAGCCGCTTTTAGGCTATCTTCAAGCATTTCAAAACGATACTTGTCCATTTCTCGCATGTAATAGAGATAGGAAACCAAATACTCTCCATTTTTACCCGGTGACTTGGTAGGTTGCATCTTCTGTGGCAATCTAAGAGGAGATTTAGGCCCCACATTCAGCGCATAAGCACCGTAATAAGTCACTTGAGCCAGCCTACTACGAAAATTTTCTGGTTCTGTAAACATTTTGGGCAGTTGCGACAAAAAAGTTTCAAAACGGAGAGGTGCTTGTTCTAATTGGGTAAATTTTTTAGCAAGTGCATCATAATAGCGGGTAGTGGGTCCATGACGATCAATATATTGACGTTCTTGCACAAGTGTTTCGGTCTCAATGTCGTAATAGTCTCCTTTAAGATCAAGATGTAAAGCGTAATCAATGGGTGCCTTTTCAGGGACTTCCATAGATAATTTAAACTTTAAGGATTCAGCCGACTCAAAGGTCAAAATGTCACTTATGCCGCCCAAATCTGATATTTTGGAGGCTAACTGTCCATTGGCAGAAGCCGCCAGCAAAGACAAAACTTCCAAAAACGCGGTTTTGCCGACTCCATTCGCGCCAATCATTACTGTCAATGGTCTCATTTGTACGTCAATCGAAAAGAGACGACGGTATCCATTAATTGAAATGTGGTTAAATTGATTGGAATTCATATTTTTATAGATGTTGGAAAAAATTTAGTGTGAGATGATAACAAATTTTTGACGACTATGCAGGTGAATGTCGCGCTGATGAGTACAACTCATGTTAGACAACGAATAAAACCGTCAATACGGTATGAATATCAGTTTTATTATTGGCATCATAAATATATTTTTTTATTTTTTAAAAAATCAGTTAGATAGAATATTAATCGCTCGTTATCAGACAAAAACAAACTAGACAACTCCTTTTTAATTTTGCATAATGCAGAACTCCTACTAAATGACTAAGGAGATTTATATGTTAATTAGGTTATTATTGGCGTTAGTTTTAATATCGCCTTTGGCACAAGCGGCAACTGATTGCGCGGCTGTTACTGAGATACCCTCTACGGAGTGTGAAGCGCTTGTCGCTTTGTATAATAGTACTGATGGTGATAACTGGAGAAATAATACCGGGTGGAATGTGACGAATACGCCTTGTAGTTGGTATAAAGTGACATGTAGTGGTGGACATGTATCGCAACTAATTACAACGGGGAGGAGCGCCTTTGAGGGCAACAATCTCAGCGGTACTATTCCACCGGAACTGGGTCAGTTGAGCGATTTAGGTGTTCTCGATCTGTCTGGCAACCAACTCAGCGGTACTATCCCACCCGAACTGGGTCAGTTGAGCAATTTAAGAGCTCTCTTTCTGGGGGGTAACCAACTCAGCGGTACTATCCCACCCGAACTGGGTCAGTTGAGCAATTTAGAAGTTCTGTCTCTGTCTTCCAACGATCTGTGCGGAGAAATCCCACCTGAATTAAAAAACCTGTCCGCGATGCCCTTATCCGGAATATTCTCATTAGACAACAACCACCTAACCGCTTCTGACTCAGAACTGATTACTTGGCTTGATAATCGCACCCCAGGTTGGGAAAGCACACAAACCCCTTGCCCTCCACAAATCGATCTGGAAAATAAAAATAATAGGGCAAAAAATACCTATAATTCCGGCGATCATTTTCTGGCGCAACTAACGGAGAAATCCGATTGGGGATATGATTTATATATTGCCCTGGTGATGCCAGATGGAAACTTTTTCGCGCTCAAAAATACTAACGAATTGGGAGCACTGAATACACCCGTTCAATGGAATGGAGAAAGAGTCGTAGAGAGTCCAGTCGTCTTACTTGATTTGAACTTGCCTGATAATTTACTAAGTGGTGAATATTGCCTTTATGGTATTTTATCTCCTGAAAATGAATCGGTTTTCGATACGATTGATTTGTGGGGATGGACGGTGCGGTGTTTTGAGTACAACTAAGTAAGTGCTGTTCACATTTAAAGTATGGAGTCCAAAATTTATTTTGGGCTCCAAAATTCAACACAATTTCTCCCCGCGTGCAATGGATATCCCTAATCCAATCTCACCTGTTTCGCGGTTCCTAGATTTTGGTTCTTTATTTAATTAAATTAATTCATTGAAAAAACTGAGGAAAAAATATCTCATGTTAATATATGAAGAAATTTTTATGACAGATTACACGGAAGTCATCCTTGATTTATATCGTTTTGGAAATGCAAAAAGTCCACGATTAGATCACATTCGTCCTCTAAAAGATGCTAGACTTGATGATAGGAATGGAGTTAAATACATCATAGCAGATGGCAACGGCATAAGCGTTTTCTCAACCTTTGATCCCAAAAAGAAAAATACCTGGAAAATACCTAAAGGAACACCATTGCCAGAGGGTATAACATTGGTAGAAGATAAACGCCTGGGGCACGAAAATCATTACATGTTAGCCCCAACGATAACCATGCGGCTTTCAACTTTCCTTGATCTCCTGGATCAAATCAAAGAAAGAGCCATAAAGGTTTCTTAACTTTTGAAGGAGATGACTCATGGAAACTCTAAACATCAAACTACCCTATTCAGATTGGACCTTAATTTTTGATTCTATCCGCCACTACATAAAATACATAGATAATCCAAACGATGAAATTTCTGAAGATGAACTGGCGGATCTTTACACGGATGGAGAAAACCTCAAAAACCTAGAAAAGCAACTTTCTCAAACCTTTGAGAAAAGATTTGGCAAATATTAATCCAACAGCAAAAAAACGACCCCTTATCGAACGCGCCTATTATCGCAGAATTGAGGTTTTGTATGAATATTACAACGGTTTCTACCAGAGAGTTTAATCAAGATTGTCGTTTTTTCTCGTTGCAGGATGCTCCGCGTCGATGCCTGCATCGACGCTCCGCGTCGAGTATTTACCTCAAGCCCGAACACTCCCCAAAAATGGCAACATCACAATCACCCGAAGTCCCCCCTCCTCTCGATTATTCAACACAATTTCTCCCCCATGTCCGCGCACAATGGAACGTGCAATCGACATCCCTAAACCAATCCCACCCGTTTCGCGGCTCCTAGAACTTATAGTCGTTGATTTGCGATAACAGGATAAATGTCGTAAAATATAAAAAATTATCGCAATATGAGTTCAATACCCCTTCAATCACAGTTCAAACTCAATCCATTGGGAGTCACTTAAAAAGGAAGTAAAAAATGCTAATCTACAAAGCAATGTATAAATTTCTTGACGAAGGTATTCATGCCGAAGTGTTGGATTTCCCGGGCACGATTACTTTTGCCAACAACCTCGCTGAAGCACGTCAATTACTAGGTAGTGCTTTGGTAGATATGGCGGAAACGAATATGATGCAAGGAGAACCCTTGCCACAACCGAATCCATCATGTACCGATCCAGAAGCCGATTTGGAAGAACCCATCTACTTGCTATTAACAGCAACGCCCCGAGTACAGGTTGTACCCAAGGAGAATATCTACTATGAAGCGGCGTGATTTTTTGTTCCACTTGAGTCAACAGGGTTGTAGGTTTGTGCGTGAAGGCGGGGAACACTCAATTTTGGAAAATCCAGCAATAAACCACCGTACCTCTGTGCCTCGCCACCGAGAAATTCCTGATTTCACGGCACGGTGGCAAGGATTTGCAAACAACTTGGTGTTCCAAAGCCTTAGCTATGGAGTCCAAGATAAATCTTGGGCTCCAAAATACCATAAAGCGTCGAGTATTTACCTCAAGCCCTCCCCAAAAAGGGCAACATCACAATCACCCGAAGTCCCCCCCCCTCTCGATTATTCAATACAATTTCTCCCCCATGTCCGCGCACAATGGAACGTGCAATCGACATCCCTAATCCAATCCCACCCGTTTCGCGGCTCCTAGAACTTTCCAAGCGGACAAATGGCTCAAATACCCGTTCCAATTTATCTCCCTGAATACCTGGTCCTTCATCATCTATATTAATATAGAGTTCAGTCTCTCCTATCTCTATACTAACCCGTGCCCGTTTTCCATAGCGTTCGGCATTTTCAATCAAATTACGCAAAGCCCGTTTCAAACTGAGCGGGCGGCAAGCATAAGGATGTTTTTGTTCTTCGATAAATTGCACATCTTGCCCCATGTCCGCCAAATCATCGCATAAGCTGGCCACTAAGGCACTTAAATCGACGCGCCGTGTTTCTTCCTCAGTCGCAGCGTCGCGGGCAAATGCTAAAGCCGCTTCTGTCATCGCCTGCATTTCATCTAAAGTCGCCAGGATTTTGTCGCGAGTCTCTGTCTCCTCAAGAAATTCTGCTCGCAATCGCAAGATTGTGATCGGTGTACGCAAATCATGCGAAATCGCTGCCAAAAGACGTGTGCGATCTTGGACAAAGCGTTGTAGGCGTTCATTCATCTGATTAAAAGCATGAGTCGTTTGGCGAATATCTGCCGGTCCCGTTTCTGGCAGCGGTGGCGTGTTTTCACCACGTCCCAGTTTTTCCGCAGCCACCCGGAGTGCCACTAGCGGATGCGTAATACGCCTCAATATGAATATCACAATGGCAGTGACGGCGAGTGCCATAAATAAGCTCGAAATCAGTGATGACGAAATTAAGGGCTTGGTTCGTGAATAACGGTATATTTTCACATTAAGCCATTGTCCAGAACTCAAGCCGATTGCCACGATCCAACTCAGTGATCGTCGTCGCTTTTTGACTTGTTTTTTATGCTTAACTTGTACCCACACTTGCGCTTTATTATCCAATAATTCCACTAAATGCCGTTGTAATGGATTATCAGCAGATACATTGACCGCACTTTGTTCAGCTAATTGAAATTTGAGCCAACCACTACTCGTCGCTTTGAGGATTCGCTCATGCCATGCGGGCGGCGTCTCTTCAAGTAAACGTACCACTGGTACGATGCGCGACAAAGTATATTTGCGTTTTTGCTCTGATAATGCGGTCCGCTGTTCATCGCTAAAGATCAAAAAGCTAAACAATTGGGATCCGAGCAAGGCTATCAAGAGTAGAGTGATAGTCTGCCCTGTTAAATTTTTGGGCCACCATTTCATAATGTATCCACCTCCGCCGCAAATTTATATCCGCCACCCCAGACTGTTTGGATCAAAGTGGGTTTTTTTGGATCCTCTTCGATTTTTTTACGCAGACGACTGACTTGATTATCAATACTTCGGTCAAATACTTCGGCTTCTTTGCCGCGTGTGAATTCTAATAATTGATCTCGGCTCAGTACGATGCCCGGATGTTTGATAAATACGCATAATAATTGGAATTCTCCGCTGCTTAACGGGATAGCGAGTTCATCTGCGCCGCTCAGTTCGCGCCGCGCCACGTCCAATGTCCAAGTTTCAAACCGAAACTTGTTAGCGGATAAGTCTTCTTTCTGAAACGGTAAACTGTGGGTGCGACGCATAACCGCTTTTATACGCGCCAATAATTCTCTCGGTTCAAAAGGTTTAGTGACATAATCATCGGCACCGATTTCCAATCCGATGACGCGATCAGTGGCTTCAGCCATTGCTGTTAACATAATCACGGGCAATTTTGTTGTTTCACGCAAACCCCGACATAAGGAGATCCCATCTTCGCCTGGCATCATAATATCGAGCACGACTAAATCAATAGCATGTTCACGCAAGACTTTTTTCATTGCGACGCCGCCATCGGCAATGCTGACACGAAAATTATGCTTTTTGAGATATTGCCCTAATAATTCGCGGATTTCTCGATGATCATCCACGACTAAAATATGTGGTGATGTTGTCATATCATTTTCCTCATTAAAAAAAACCATCACACACACTATAAACAAATATCTCTAGTCAGATTTAAGAAAATTGTATCAGCATTTATCAGTTCGCCAGATTGACATATTTTGTTACAAATTATTATAAAAGATTGCCCCTACATGATTTTTTATGGTATTATTTATAATAGTGGATTAAAGAGGTGATATATAATGGCTTACAGTGATTTTAACTTAAGAAAAATAGAAACTGATTTTCAACTAGAGATTGTTGAACAACAAGACCTTTTTTCACAGATAGAAGATTTAAAAATAAGCGATTTTTTAAATAAAATCCTCAAACAAAATGTGCCATTGGCTCAGGCATTAAGTACTGAAAAGGCACGTTCAGAACTCATCATTATCAATATTTTCTTAGAATTAAAAAATATTCTGAATATAGGGTTATTTTCCGGTATAGATTTCACGGTAGATAAGGAGAAAGGGTTAAATGGATTTTGTGATTTTCTGATTAGCCGATCTTCAGAGCAATTCTTTTTAAAAGCCCCAATTATAGCCGCAGTTGAAGCCAAAAATGAAAATATCGTTGGTGGATTAGGACAATGTGTTGCTGAAATGATTGCTGCTCGAATTTTTAATGAACAAGAAAAGAATGAGCTTTCGAGAATATATGGGGTTGTTACTACCGGACATGCGTGGAAGTTCATTAAATTGCAAGAAAATTCAGTTTTCATAGATAAAGAAGACTACTATATCAAAACGCCAGATAAAATTATGGGAATTTTATCTGAAATGGTTAAACAAAATGCCTAACTAATATAGTAGTTATCCCTCATACAGGGGCAACCACAAGGGCTTGCCCCTACAATACAATATTGCTATGTAGGGGCAAGGCCCTAGTGGTTGCCCCTATAGGATGCCTATATATCAACTCCTATTCAAAAAAATTGTATCAGCATTTATCAGTTCGCCAGATTGACATATTTTGTTACAAATTCGCTATTTCATGACAAAGTTTTGTGAAACTTTTTTGGTTTAATAGTGCCCGTCGAAAACACAAACACAAAACTTGGAGAAAAAAATCATGAAAATGCAAAAACGTATTATAATTAGTCTAGCCCTCATTCTCGGCAATACCTCTGCACTGGCTCATGATTGTGGCGAACCTGATTGTACCCAGCGTCATAATCACAGTTGGCAGGATCAGCAACGCTGGGACAATAATTCTGATTGTGCCCAACATTATAATAGGCAAGATAGCGAAAGCCGGTACGATTATGAGCAGTCTGATTGCGCCCGGCGTTATCAATCACATAAGCAGACTAGCGCTCGTTGGGAACGTGAAGCGTCAAGAGTTCTATCTGATATCGAAAGAGAGGTTGATGCTTTAACTCAGGAGAGATATCAGCAAGTTGAGGTGGATTATGCTCGCCCGAGTTGCCGCTCACAGGGGGATTATCAAAACAGGCGATGCCAAAAACGATGCCAGTAGAGCAACAGAAATGGTATCCAAGATAAATCTTGGACTCCTAACGGCTCTGGAGTCCAAGATTTATCTTGGACGAACACAAACTAAATTGATGGAGTAATAAAAAAAACATGAAAAACCAAATAACTTTCTTGAGTATCATGGTAATGCTGGCGGGACTGTTCACGACGACTATCGCAAGTGCACAAGGTCCTTTTTATAGAATAGCCTATCGGGCTGCTCATGGTTTGGCGTAGAGTACTTGGGACAGTCTTGGTCAAGATTGCACCAAGACAAGTATATTTGTTCAAATCGTCGGCGATGGCGTGGATGATGCGGTGAATGATATTATTGGGACGATCTGCTGAAGATTTTGGTCATGGATACATTGATGGTTTAATGGATGTTTTGGATCGGGTGGTTGATAAATGTGTAGATGAGTGCAATATGCTCGGTAATGCGAGTGGAGAATGGTCTGCTAAAATGTTCTTTGAATAGAAAAATCAACAAAACCCGTTTTTATTAAAAAAGCTATTTAACTAAAAACAAGGCTTATAAACACGTTTATAATAATTTAAAGAAACCCTAGCTGAGCTCTTTTTCCTTGGTACATCACGCCCTCGTTTTACATAAGTTGGAGCTTTAAGAAACCATTCAGTCAATGTTGCCATAACTTTTTGAATTGGCAAACAATGATAGAATAGTTCTACCATAAAATTTTTAATGATATCAAAAGATAATGATTACTAACCGTTTGCCTGAGTTTGTTAAGACTGGATTTTTTAAATAGATACAAATCAGCAGTTTGTGTTAGTATAGACTCTAAACAAGTCAGAAACAAAGTAGCGAAAAGGTCCTGTTTAATAGCTTCCGAGGCAACTGTTTTACCTGTAAAGTTATCTATTTTTAGACGTTCCTTTAAAACACCAAGAAAAGCTGTGGCTTTTAAATGGCGACGTGCTTGAGTAAACGCGCTTTTTGTTACTAATACGCCATTGTCCAGCTTTTTAAAAAATTCATTCAAAACAAGCTGCAACGGCTTAATGCTTTTTTGTAATATTAACAAAACAACTTAAAAAAGTCTAATTTTCCTTAACTTAATGGCATTGAGTTATAGCCGCCGTTGAAGCCAAAAATGAAAATATCGTTGGTGGATTAGGACAATGTGTTGCTGAAATGATTGCCGCTCGAATTTTTAATGAACAAGAAAAAAATGAATTATGGGAATTTTATCTGAAATGGTTAAACAAAATGCCTAACTAATACTCTTAGAACTAAGTTTTTTGATCTTGACATCAAAGTCACTTGGAGTCCAAAGCGGCAGCGTAAGGACGAGCCCGCCGCCAGTCCAAAGCTAAAGCTTTGGACTCCAACAACAAAAATTGTATCAGCATTTATCACTTCGCCAGATTGACATATTTTGTTACAAATTCGCTATTTCATGACAAAGTTTTGTGAAACTTTTTTGGTTTAATAGTGCCCGTCGAAAACACAAACACAAAACTTGGAGAAAAAAATCATGAAAATGCAAAAACGTATTATAATTAGTCTAGCCCTCATTCTCGGCAATACCTCTGCACTGGCTCATGATTGTGGCGAACCTGATTGTACCCAACATTATAATAGGCAAGATAGCGAAAGCCGGTACGATTATGAGCAGTCTGATTGCGCCCGGCGTTATCAAT
>JSZA02000322.1 GCA_000785145.2 Candidatus Thiomargarita nelsonii | reverse complement strand
GACTTCAAGCCCGCTTGCCTGACTATATGGTTCCCAGTCATTTTAGCGTGTTGGATAAACTGCCACTGACACCCAATGGCAAAATTGACCGTAAAGCCTTGCCCGCACCGGAATTGAATTTGACTAATGCTTATGAAGCACCACGCAACGACATAGAACAACAATTAGTCCAAGTCTGGAGTTCTCTCTTAAAGCAGAATAACATCAGTATTCATGATAACTTTTTTAGTCTGGGTGGCGATTCCATTCTCAGCATCCAGATTGTCGCCCGTGCCCGTCAGGCTGGCTTACACTTGACGCCGCGTGACTTGTTTTCGCATCAAACCATTGCTGAGTTAGCGACGGTAATCGGTTTTGGCGTTGTCGTTAATGCAGAACAAGGATTGGTAACGGGAGAATGTTTACTGACACCCATTCAGCATTGGTTTTTGGCACAGGATTTACCCGAATACTGGCATTTCAATCAATCTATCTTGTTGCGTGTTCCGGTTGACTTAAATGTAGACGCTTTGCGCCAAGCATTGACTGCCGTACTTTCACACCATGATGCCTTACGTTTACGTTATCATCGTGTTAATGGAGACTGGCAACCGTCTTTTGCGACACCCGAAGAGACAGTTCCCTTATCCATTGAAGACCTGAGTCAATGTCAAAACCCCGTCGCGGAATTACAGAGACTCACGCAAAGTTACCAAACTCGCCTCAATTTGACCGACGGCCCGCTCACTCATCTCGTTTTATTCAAGTTAACCGATTCCGCCCGTCTCTTTTGGTGTATTCATCACTTAGTGGTAGACGGGGTCTCTTGGCGAATTTTGCAGGAAGACTTGCATACCGCTTATACCCAAATGGCCGCCGGTCAACCTCTACAACTGCCCGCCAAAACCAGTAGCTTCAAAGCTTGGGCCGAACACCTAGCCCATTATGCCCGCCGTTCTGACTTAGCGTCAGAATTAGCCGAGTGGCAAGCGTTGCCGGCCCTATCTCTACCCGTAGATAATCCGTCTGGGGAGAACCGCCTGGAGCATTATCAAGATTACACGATAACCCTGAATCACAAACAAACCGATGCCCTGCTTCGCGAGGTACCAACGGCGTATAATACCCGTATCAACGATATCCTACTGACCGCATTAGCTTTAAGCCTAAGTGATTGGACCGGAGAAAGCCAATGCCTGATTGATTTGGAAGGACATGGTCGGGTGACAACGTTGGAGTCCAAAGCTTCAGCTTTGGATTTATCCCGCACCGTGGGCTGGTTTACCACGATTCATCCCATTGCTTTAACATTGCCGTCAAGCTCTAACAAAGATTTAGGGGCCGTCCTCAAAGCGGTTAAAGAACAACTACGTGCCATACCTAATGAAGGTATTGGCTATGGTTTACTGACCCAAACGGGCGCCAATTCCCTGCCCAAAGGCGAGATTCTGTTCAACTACCTCGGCCAGTTTGACCAAGGGATAGAAGCCGAATTATTTGATTTTGCAGAAGAAACAACGGGCAGCGATGTCAGTCTCAAAGGACAACGCGACCACTTGATTGACATCAACGGTGCCATCAGTCAAGGTCAACTCAGTTTGAATTGGAGTTATAGTGGTGATTGCTACATCGCGGCGACGATTAAAAATTTGGCTGAAAGCTACAAAATCCATCTGCAACACCTGATTAGTCATTGTCAAAAGGGTCAACAAGGTGTTACACCGTCCGATTTTCCATTGGCACCCGTGGCACAATCTACGTTGGATGCGCTTTACACCCATTATGAAGGTTTACAAGACCTGTATCCACTGAGTCCCATGCAACAAGGGATGCTGTTTCATGCCTTATACGAACCTTCAAGTGGTGTTTATTTTGAGCAAATGCAATTGACACTGAGCAACCTCGAACCCACCGCCTTTAAAGCGGCTTGGCAATATCAACAGGAACGTCATCCGATTCTACGCAGTGCTTTTTTGACTGAGCATCAGCCGGTTTTGCAAGTGGTGCAAACAGAGGTTCCGTTGCTTTGGCGCGAACGGGATTGGCGAGGGATGTCATCAGAAACTCAAGACTTACAACTCCGTGCGTTGTTACTTCAGGAAAGAAATAAAGGCTTTGATCTGAGCCAAGCACCACTGATGCGCTTTGATTTGATACGTTTGGATGAACAGCGTTATGTGTTTATTCAGCATCATCATCACATTCTGATGGACGGCTGGTGCTTGCCAATCACTTTTAGCGAAGTCCGTGATAGCTATTTGGCCTTATCGCGCGGGCGAACCCCGCAACTGCCGGTGCGGCGTCCGTATCGTGATTACATTGCTTGGTTGCAACAACAGGATACCACGGCAGCGCGGCATTATTGGCAACAACGTTTGGCGGGTTTTATAACTCCAACAAGGCTCCCAATAGTCAACCCGAAAACCGAGAATTCTGATTACCGTGAAACGAGTTATTGTTTGGATGAGGGAAGTAGTCAACAGTTACAACGCTTCGCGAGAGCACAGCGCGTGACTCTGAATACTCTCGTCCAAGGCGCGTGGGCTTTGTTGCTCAGCCGCTATAGCCGTGAATCAGATATTTGTTTTGGTGTCACGGTTTCTGGCCGTCATGCACCATTGTCCGGCATTGAACAAATGATGGGCTTGTTTATCAATACCTTGCCGTTACGCATTGATGCCAATCCCGAATACAGTGTCAAGGATTATTTGCTTTCAATACAAACCCAACACCAGAATGACAATCGTTATGCTCATAGCCCATTATTTGAAATCCAGACGAACAGTGATGTTCCTAACGGTACCGCCTTGTTTGAGAGCTTGTTGGTTTTTGAAAACTATCCGTTGGGTGATGCTTTAGAATCAAAGGCCGCGTGTTATCAGATTGAAGATTTTCAGGGCATTGAATACACCAATTATCCGCTAACCATAGCGATTATGCCGGGCGAAGTGCTGGGCTTCAAAGTCAGTTATGACAACAACCGCATTAGCCAAGATAGTCTCGAACGGTTGTGGGGGCATCTCAAGACTTTGCTTACCGCTTTTCTTGACAATCCCGAACAATCTATCAGCCACTTGCCAATGCTAACAGAAGCAGAGCAACAACAATTGCAGACATGGAATGACACGACAACGGATTATCCAAAAGACCAAACCATTATTGATTTATTTGAACAACAAGTAGAAAAAACGCCTGATAATATCGCCGTCGTTTTTGAAGAACAACAACTAAGCTATAGCGAACTCAACCGTCAAGCC
>JSZA02000314.1 GCA_000785145.2 Candidatus Thiomargarita nelsonii | reverse complement strand
TTTTATATGTGTATAAAATTTCTTATATGGTGTGAAAGGATTCGCCTCCCCAGGCAAACTGGGAGAAAGCAATGACCGCTGGTTAGAGGTTTTAACTGGCAGTGCAAGGTCTTGAAGCTCATGAGAGCAAGCGTCAGGATAGTCTTGTGCGACTCGTTCCGGCCTAATCGACTGCTTTCGTTCGGATTTACGAGAACGAACACATTTGAAATAAAGCCTAGATACACAATTATTATATGTGTATTAAAATTTCTTATATGGTGTGAAAGGATTCGCCTCCCCAGGCAAACTGGGAGAAAGCAATGACCGTTGGTTAGATGTTTTAACTGACAGTGCAAGGTCTTGAAGCTCATGGGAGCAAGCGTTACGGATAGACTTAAAGTTGATGGAAATTCCTTCCATACTACAAACGGTAAGGTGAGCAGTTACAGCATCTTATCCTGTTGAAGGTTTCCACGAACTTACAAAGCGTGATAATTGAGTAAGGTCGGTCAACTGAATACAAGGCTGTTAGGGGGTGAGATTTAAGACTATCTCATTTCGTTTGTCCAATGCACATATCCGATTATAGATATTATCTAAGTCCGTAGGTAACAAACATTTAAGAGAAACGAGGAAAAAACGATGTCAGTACGTCACTTGCTGGATTGCAAGAGGAGAGCATGAGAATGTTCTTAGCGACAGCATCGGGTAGGATAGAGTGGGAAGCCAACGCCAGTTGAAACTGTCACATTGGGATACTGGATATGCTGATTCACTCTCGGTATTGTGTTATTACGAATTTTAATTATGCAATGGGTACGCTTTCATAGGTACTAATAACGTGAGGTGCAAACCTAAATTATGAAAATTCTTCGACTATCTAAGTCTGAAGATGGTTCCCTTTCCCAATCACTGGAGAGGGCAACCTCTATCAGTGCAATAGATAAAGTTCATACGGTAAACGGGATAAGGCATTGCCCATCCTGTTTCAGAACTATTAGTTCGCCGGACATGCGTTTATGGGATTGGGACGAAATCATCTGGGGCAAAGTGCGACGATTAGTTTTTAACTTGCAGAAACGAATTTATAAGCTTACAAAAGCAGGAAAGTACAGAAAAGCGCGGAGCTTAATGTACCTATTACAACACTCGTATTATGCGTCATTACTGGGAGTCCGTAAAGTTACCACAGAAAACAAAGGTAAAAATACTCCTGGAGTAGATAAAGTAAAAGTAACTACGCCAAAACAGAAAATGAACTTAGTGGTTAATGTCCTAGATACAATACAAAAAGGGTGGGATAAATACGAAGCCAAGCCGGCTAAGAGAATTTATATACCGAAGGCTAATGGTAAGAAGAGGCCACTGGGTATCCCAACTGTAACAGATAGAGCAATGCAGGCAGTTACTAAGTCCGCGTTAGAACCATTTTATGAGGCAAAGTTTGAGTCAGCAAGTTATGGGTTCAGACCTGGTATGGGATGTCACGATGCCATTGAAAAAATAGCAGCGGTGTTACTCCATAAACAGAAATACATATTGGATGCCGACATTAAAGGGTTCTTTGATAACATTGACCACAATTTCATAGTAAGACAAACAGATAAATATTGGAAACCTATAGTCAAGAAGTGGCTTAAAGCGGGATATATGGAGGAAAGTAAATACAACCCGACTAAGACTGGCACACCACAAGGGGGTATCATATCTCCTCTCTTGGCCAATATAGCCCTAGACCAAATGGAAACCGACTTAATTGAACACCTACGTGGGATTGAAGGTTGGAAAAAGAAAGTCGGCAACACAACAGTCAGTATCGCCAAAAATAAGAAAACGAAAAAAGAATACAAGGCTAGAGCAAAGTTACTCATCCATGTAGTGAGATACGCTGACGATTTGGTAGTAATCCATGAGGAAAAAGAGGTAATTGAGGAATCTGAGAAGTTTATCAAAGAATGGCTAGGATTAAGAGGTCTAACCTTATCTGAAGAAAAGACAAAAACGGTTCGCTCGACAGATGGTTTCGACTTTCTGGGGCATCACATTAGGCACTATGAGAACAGAATTAAGGGTACTTATAGGAAAAAATTGCTTAAAGGAACGCCCACTGAACAAAGAAGGGCAGTAGCAACGCATGTACTACGAGTGGAACCAACCAAAGCCAAAATTAATGCTCATTACCAAGAATTAAGTGACATTATAGGAAAAATGAAGGCAACAACTCCCAGAGAGTTAATCGGTATCCTGCAACCCAAAGTATCAGGGTTCGCTAATTACTACAAAGCGGTACACTCCAGTAAAGCGTTCAGCAGGTTGGACATGCTAATCTGGAAAAGGTTATATCAATGGGCCTTGAGGCGACACCCACTGAAAGGTAAGAAATGGGTGGCAAATAAATACTTCTGTATCGTTAATGGTAGAAAATGGACGTTTGCTGAAATTAAAGGCAAAGGTAAGGATAGAGAGATAGTAAAATCCCTCAAAGGTTACTCGAAACACAAAGAAAGAACTGGGAGCTACGCGAAGGTTGGGTATGATAGGTCATACTATGACGGAGACACTGCCTACTGGGCGGAACGGCTATCCAAAGGCTATGGTAACATCACTCCGTCTAAAGCTAAATTGCTGAAAAGACAAGATGGATTATGTCCGGTGTGTAAATGTGCATTTACGAATGAAGACTTACCTGAAGCCCATCACATAAAGCCCCGCCAATATGGGGGACTGTGGGAATTCAAGAACATGGTCTTATTGCACCTACATTGTCACGACAAGATTCATAGAGAATATGGGGAACAAAAGCGGAAACGGTGTAAGGATTCCAGAGAGTATGATGAGCTAATTAAGAAAGGGGTGTTTGTATCACCTGAAGTCGAAGCAAAGTACGGCCCCGATATAACTAAGATGAGAAAGGGGCCTGAAGTGAGTAAAGGTAGCTCAAAGATACTTAGATTGGGAAGTAATCCAGGAATAATAAGTAGGGACAAGGACACAGTACCACAGGAAACCCACAGCAATGGAAGTAACGAGGATAACGAACTGATACAGATTAAAAGCTGGAAAAGTGGGGAAATAAAGATGGTTCCTCGGGGTAAAATGTATCGGGAAACGAAAAGAGTTAGAGATAAAATCACAAACAAGTGGAAATTGGTTAAAATGTGGTTTTATAAGTAGAAACTCCTCCTCCTGTACGAAATCTGAAATGACCTACTTGATAACGGTAGGTTGGGGATAAGCGTAGTAATTAACATTTACGAGCTTACCT
>JSZA02000317.1 GCA_000785145.2 Candidatus Thiomargarita nelsonii | reverse complement strand
AGGTATTCCGCCCTCAACAGAGCATCGAGCGCGTGGCAAAAAAGCACGCCAAAAATATCGCAAAGCACATCGACATGGCAGTACCTTGAGCCGTTTTTTCAGCGAGGCTGATTGTCATTCAGCTTTTAATCAATCTGAAAAAATTGATATTTTAATGACTCACGCAGGCCCGCAATGTCCTGACTTACAAAGTGGCTCTATATACCTAACAGAACTGGCAAAACGTATTAGGCCAAAAGTCCACTTATTTGGACATCACCATCAAGTAGTTGAACCTTGTCAAGGTCCGGGTAATTCACTATTGGTGGGATTAGAGCATCTCGACTTTAATAAAAAAGGAGAACTCAAAGAGGGTGCTTGGGGCATATTAACGTAACGCTTTCAGGAGACTCAGCGAATTTTACTTTTTCTTCTCCGAAAAACTTTCCTTTTTTAAAAACAGTCAAACGTGAGACTTATCGCTCATTGCTTAATTAAAAATCCTATTTTTTAAAAAAATAGGATTTTTGGAACTAATGTAGGGTGCGTCCTACGCACCGTTATCGGCACCATTTTTTTTAAATAAATAATGGTGCGAGATTAATGGTGCCCAGGACGCACCCGTTAGGCTAGCTTCGAGCCGCCCTTATTTATCCAGAAGAGCTAAATATTCTTGGGGCATTAACGAATATGGTAGTTCTTCCTCAAGAGAGAGTCCATCATCCCATCCGGTTTTTATCAAGAAGCGAAGGAGATCATTGTAGTGTTCCACAATCTCTTTCGTGAGTTCTGGATTGTCATCTTTTTCTCTCGCCCATCTCGCTACAAGATAAGCTAAAACCGTTCCAACGTGTTTTATTTCATCATTTTCAAGCAGAAATTAACCTAAATATAGTCCGTTAAAATTCCGCTTTTGTGAGGTAAATCAACCCCGCATTTTCCCCAAAACGTCGCACAATTGTAAATGTTTGGTGGAAAAGGCACATCCTTTTTCGGTAGCATATATAGAGAGCCATTACCCTGATTTTTAATTTCTTCAAGGATCTTGAGGTAAGTTTGTGAGTCTATAGGCACTCTTAACTTATATAATTCAAGTGGCTTTCTGTCGGGTTTATTGTAAAAACCGCTGGCTACTTTTTCAAAAAGCTCTGTATCATCCGTCAATTGTCCTGGCAATATTTCCCTATTTCTGACTTATAGGGCCGAAACCATATATTTTCTTTCCATCTACGGACAATCCAACATGCCCTGTCGCTATTAAAGGTTGATCTGAGGGTGCTAATCGTCTATTACCTTGGAAGGCATAAATTTCTACTTTTTTTTGGTTCAACACGTTTTTCGCATTTATCAATGGGCAACTTTTACTTGGTAATGTAGGGTGCGTCCTACGCACCGTCTTAAATCGGCACCACAATAAATAATAATTAATGGTACGACTTTATTTGTGCCGATGACGCACCCTCAACATATCTATTAATATCGGTGCGTGGGACGCACCCTACGCTCGCTAAATAAGATTGAGTGCCGTTACGGCGGACACTTGCTATCTTACCCTTATAACGGCCTTCTAATATCCGAAAGTAGTCTCTCCCCTTTTCTCTACCACCTTTAGGGCGAAAAAGTTCTACCTTGAGATACTTTGGAAGAGGGATGTAGGGTGCGTCCTACGCACCGTCTTAATTAAATCGGCACCACAATAATTAATAATTAATGGTGCGTGATTAATGAGGCAAAAGACGCACCCGTTAGGCTGGCTATACACTCCTATGCATCTTACGAGTTATCGACTCCTCTTTCATTTAGAAGTTGAAGTAAATCGGAGTGTCCTTTAATCCAAAATTTTTCTTCTTTTGGAAAAACTTCCTCTGGATAATCATTAGCGAAATCTATAAATTCTCCTGTCCAATCATCAGGTATATAGCGTTCCATCGGTGTGCCTTCAAAATAAAAAGCACCAACCTTTCGAACATCAAAATTTACGAACATAATTGGAAATAAATCACTAACATCCCACCACGAACTTGCTGTAGTATAGCGTTTCGCCAATTCTATACTAAGTTCATCTTTATGCAATTCAAATTCTGAGATACAACTAAGAAATTGTTGTACAGTGTCTTGATTCACTATATGAATTCCAAAACGATAAGAATTTTTAAACTCCGGCACATCATAACCATGCTTAATAAACTCATTACGCCACTTATTTACATCAAGTAGCCATAAATCTCTGTCACAGCGAAACCAGCGAATTTTACCCTCGTATCGAATTACAACTACAACTATCTCAACATCTAAAGTACTCATTATAATTTCCCTTATTCAAAAACTTTACCAGAACCTTTGATGGCGACTTCTTCTAACCAATCGGCCCAAATAGACGGTAATTCATAGGAGCGCCCAGGAGTTGATGGATCAACAACTTTGGGAGCAAGCCCACCTTGGTTTAGTGGATTGGTTCGATAGCCTACTTGTGGAATTGCTTCACTTTGAATAAATTCATCCATCCACTTAGGAATTTCAAATGATGTTATTTTTGCTCCAGGGCGTTTACTTAAAAAATACTGAGCATGTTTGGGATCTCCAGTGCTGATATTAAGAGTTGTTTTATTTATTCTTGGATTTCCATTCGCATCAATAACAATAAGGTTTTTGCTAGCTGCTGGAGGTGTTCCACCTTGAACTCTAAACAGTGTTACACAATCTGGACATTTTTTCACTGGAGAAACAACGTCATCCGTTGCCTTAATAGCTGTATTAGTTACAACGGCTTTTGCTCGCTTAGATGCTGAAACAATATCCTCAGCAGTTTCCAACTTTTTAGCGGCATTAGCAAGGTCAGCAACATCATCCGCAACACTGGCAACTTTCCCTAATTTCCCAGCTTTTGCTGCTACACCAACAGGAATAAGAGTACTTCCAATTTCAAAAAGTCCTTTACCAGTTAAATCTCCCCAAAACTCCGCAGAACGACCTTCTGCCGCTGCTTTTTCTTTTGCTTGCTCAAAACGATTATAAGCTGCCAGTGTACCATCGCGTGCATCACGATATGCTTTTGCTGGCTCATCCCAAACTTCTTCGCCATAATCTCCTGCCGCTTTGGCAAGTTTCTTTGTTGTATTCCAAGCTGATTCCCTAGCTTTTTCATCCGTAGCTAATGCATAACCGCCTTTTACTAATTCACCAACGCCTTCAATCATCCCGGCTCCAGCATCCCACGCACCACTGCCAAGAGATTTAGTAAATGCCCAACTATCGCCCAACCCTCCTCGTTCTTCTGGCATA
>JSZA02000399.1 GCA_000785145.2 Candidatus Thiomargarita nelsonii | reverse complement strand
CTTGATAAGAGATGGTGCGACTCGTTTGGCCTAATGATAACCATAAGCGAGTAGGGTGCGTCCCACGCACCGAGGCAAAGGTGTAGATCATAGAAAAATGGTGCGTAGGATGCACGCTACACTCGCTGACAAAAATCAAGACTTGGTATAACGGCTATTCATGGAATGCCAAGGATAAAATGTACAATCCATATTCAGTACTCAGTCTATTTGCGGAGCAACGTTTTAGTAATTATTGGTTCGCAAGCGGTACTCTAACTTTTTTGATGAAATGTTGTTGGAATCGACAACGCTGCTCGCTTTGGGCAACACAACAACCGGAGCAATAAACATGAAAAACTACCCTTGGGAATGCAAACATTTTCTAAAATCATCAAAAATGATATGTAGATAAAACACATCATATTGCTAACTTAATTCAATCAGGCGAATATTTCTTTTTATCTCGCCCACGTCGATTCGGAAAATCTCTACTGATATCCACCCTATCAGAAATCTTCTCCGGCAACCAAACCCTTTTTAAGGGTTTATACATCCACGACAAAATTGAATGGCAACAACATCCTGTTATTTTGATCGACTTTAACAAAGTTTCCCACTCCGATGGCGAAGAATTTAAAGCTTCATTATTATTCTTATTAAATAAAATTGCCAATAAATATGACATCGAACTAGCCCATTCCTCCGAGAAAAAATTGACGAGTTAATTGAAAAGATATATGAAAAAACTTCAAAACTTGGTATAACGGCTACTCATGGAATGCCAAGGATAAAATGTACAATCCATATTCAATACCAATGCCATTAAGCCTGTCCTCTCGACGTTAGGAGAGACCTCAAGGATTTTATGTAGGGTGGGTAGCGTGTTTTTGCTGCCCACCTGTCGGGGCTGGTGGGCAAAAAAAAACCCGGTTCATACTGCCCACCCTACAATAAAACGTCTTTGGGCTTAACTTAATGGCATTGATATTCAATACTCAGTCTATTTGCGGAACAGCGTTTTAGTAACTATTAGTTTGCCAGTGGCACTCCAACCTTCTTAATGAAGCTAATCAAGAAAACACGATGCGATATCACCACGTTTGAAAATAAAAAAGTCTCAGAATTGATTTTTAATAGTTTACAACCAATAGTTTAGACGAAATCCAGCCCGCAACAAAAAAATTATTGAGCTATTTACAAGCTGAAAATCTCGAAAGCTTTATAAACCTCATCCGCGCCCTAATCCCATATCCACTACATATTGAACAAGAAGCCTATTATCATTCGCTGTTTTATATGATATTAGTGCTGATGGGTGTTGAAATAGATTTGGAAGTGTTGACAGATAAGGGGCGGATTGATGGCGTATTAGAGTTATCGGATAAAATCTATCTGATTGAATTACATAAGGCAAAGCGTTTTTTGAATGAATCGCGCCCACGGAGGTATCTTGGAATTGGTATCGCAGGTAAAGAGATTGGATATCAAGTCCAAAGCGAGTAGCGTTATCGACTCCAATCACAATTAACTTAATCTTGATTAAGTTGCGGGATGGTTTTTTTTACCGTCGCCTTAACATTTTTTCGGAGCAAAGCGGAATAGTTTGCTCCGTCAGCTATCTTTAAAAACCTTGTCCCGTAGGGATCTTCGGATTACGCTGATTGCGCGGATTAAAAACAGGTATGTGCCTAAAAATGTTTTTTAATCTGTGTAATCTGTGCAATCTAAAGATCCCTACGGGACAAGGTTTTTTGTTTTACAGCAGGGTGGCCAATTTTTGGAGATATCCGAAAATCGGGAGAGCAAAAGTGGATTTTTTGAATTTGTTAAATATCAATAGGTTGGCGGGCATACAAATAGTGTGCCAAGGTGGCTGAACCCTCGCTAACTCGGGACAGCATAGATACGTTTTAGAGGTGAAACGTTACGAACGAGGTTGCAAACCTCGTCCAGCATAGAATGCGTATTGTGCTGACTCATACGCTCGCCATCTAGGTGTTACACTACAGATAAAGTTTTAACCAGGCTTTATTTATCAATGGCTTACACCATGTCAATGATTATTTGGAAAAATATCTTGCTAACTAAAACAGACAATATAAACTAAATTAATAGTATAAATAAAAATATTAAATATAAGCTGACTGGAAAAAGATTGAGCAACCCCCATTACCAAGCAAACGCAAAAATAGTTTAGTTTTTTTTGTAAAAAATAGTTGACAATGATTGAATATGTGGTATTTGAGTTTAAATGAAACTATCTCAATGGGCAAAATATTGTGAACTGATTATTCTCTAGTACGTCTATAGTAAGTAAATATGTGCATTCTTAGAAAAATTTTTTTTAATTTTTGCTTACATTTTTTTCTATAGTACGTCTATAGTGAGTATGTAGTTAGATGGGAAAAAATTTTTTCATTTCAATTTGTCCTTACATTATTTTCTATAGTACGTCTATAGTAAGCACAATTAATTTTACTCTGACCCCAATTATTATAAAAAATAGGTGCAAAAAATGCTTTGCAATTAATTTTTGATTATGTTTGAATATGCGCCAGCCAATTAGCTGTGAATTGATTCATGGCTGAACCCTCGCTAACTCGGGACAGCATAGATACGTTTTAGAGGTGAAACGTTACGAACGAGGTTGCAAACCTCGTCCAGCATAGAGATATCATTAGGCACATTGAATATATTCATTACAATCCTGTGAAACACGGTTATGTTTTAAAACCAATTGATTGGTCATTTTCGAGTATTCATCGTGATATTCACGCTGGTATTGTTCTACCAAATTGGGGTAGCAATCTCCTTCATTTTTCTAATCAATTTGGAAAATAAATTGTTGGAGTTCGCAAGCGAACTCCAACCTACGTGCTTGGCGGACGAAGCTTGGTACCAATGGGCATGTGAGCATAAATAGGTCATAAATAATGCTGGTTTAGCTGCTCAAATTAGCGGTGAAGCCCCGTCAGATAAGGAGATTGGAGTATGGATACGTGCCTTGGGGATTAGATTGTCAGCGAGCGTAGGGTGGGTAGAGTTACACGAAACCCACTTTTTGCTCGTTTCTCGCTCCCTTAGCGAAGCGCACTCACTTATACACAAGTCTCAATGGTACTTATAACGGATTGATTTTATTTGCAGATAATGCAGAAATCGTCCAAACTAAGTAGGGTAGGGGATTTGGACTCCTAAATGCTGCCTTACTTTAGTTCGCTCCGCTTGGATTAATGTAGGGTGCGTCCTACGCACCATCATCGGCACCATAATCATTAATGAGGCGTGATCAA
>JSZA02000410.1 GCA_000785145.2 Candidatus Thiomargarita nelsonii | reverse complement strand
GAGGCCGTTCCATAGGAAGAGGGATACTAACAGGATTTGCAATATAATCGAGTAACGAATACCAATTGGGAACTTCAAAACTTAAAAAACAGTGAAGAACCTTATGGCAAAAATTGTAAAATGTCCTTGCTCTCTTTCGTGCGTCTTAAAAAACCAGGCAACTCATCTGCTGAATCTGATCCACTCCAAATGCTAAAAGCATCAACATCGCAAAATTTGTATAAAGATACTTTTTACCATGACCATAATTGTGTTCAAAGTTGTCACCCCGGTTTTTGAGTGTGTTAAACGTTTCGTTCTCAATCCGCCATCTAGACCTCCCAGCTCTCATAATTTTGTAAACATTTTTATCACTTAATGGAACCTCCGTCACCCAGCTAAATGTTAATACTTTGCCGGTTTTAAGATTGTGCTGCTTATATTCCAAAAAGTTTACCTTCAAATCACACTGAGTCTCATTGAGACTCAGTTCATTTACATAACGGACCCTATGAACAATCTCTTGCGTATCCCTATGCTCAAATCTTCTCTCATTTTTTCCGGCAAGATCCGCTTGTTCAAATAAGTAACCATGATCCCTGGGCTTTGCGCCTAGAATAAACGAAAGCCCTTGATCTTGAAGTATCCGAATATGTGGGCCATTGGAAGCAAGGCCATCTTCAAGGATAATCGCTTTAAGTTTGGGGTGGTCCTCGCGAAACTTTCTCATTATGCGTTTGGCCGCATTTCATTCACAATCATTCTTTATTTGTCCATCTTGTTTTAAAACAGCTTCAGTAAACAAGGGAAGAACCTCTTTATGATCCGGATGAACCATAACCATGGCCAAGCTATATCCTCTGTGGGAGCCTCTTCACTAGAGACCTCTTCTGTTTCTTCCTCCTTAGAGGGAAGGGCGGAAACCTCTTCTTCAGTGGATAAAATCTCTTCCTCGCTGGGTTTTTCCTCCGGTGAGGCTTCCTGCTCCTGATTGCCTACAAAGGCTTCTAAGGCTTGCTAAGAAATAGAGGATAAATGACTCATGAGACATCCTTTTTATGTGAAGTGTTTGTGGATTTAAGTTGTTAATTAATGGAGTGTAAAAAAATAAGGCCAATTATAACATAATAGGCTAATAATATCAATAGATAAAGCAGGTAAACATCAAAAAAAAGTGCGTTTTAGTCGTTGTTTAGCTAGCAACTCCCGTTGGTTTTTACAATAGACAAGAGAGAGGGAGCTTTAAGGGAAAAAAGGAACTTGTTGAGAAGAAAAAGAGATACTTAAAGCACCTTGCTGCCTTGCAAAAGGCTATCTTGTGCTTAAAACAGGCAAGGCATGCTTAATCTAGAGGTTTTTCGGACATCAAAGAGCTAGCTATTATTGCCTCATATTACTGAGTTAATGCTTTGCAAGATATTTTTCCCCAGCTTCTAAATAATTTCTTAGCTTCTGTTGATAATGCATCCTTAAACTCGGACTTCTCTTTATGAGTTTGATACGCTCGTGCAAGCTGATCCTCTAAGCATTTGTAGCCCTCTATCTCTATCGTTCTATCCCCACCCTGTTTTGGTTTTTTCTCATATTCAAGAACAAAGGCATTGATGGCTTTCGCAGACCTTTTCCAAAAAGGTTCAAAGGCCCATCTAGCTTTTGCTGATAACTTTTTCCTAAACTCGGGGTTCTCTTTATAACGTACATACGCATTTGCAAGCGAATCCTCTGAGAATTCGTAGCCCTCTATCTCTATCGACCTTTCACCGTTATGTTTTGGGTTTTCATTATATTGCAGGACAAAGGCATTGATGGCTTTCACAGACCTTTTCCCAAAAGGCTCATAGGCCCATCTAGCTTTTGCTGATAACTTTTTCCTAAACTCGGGGTTCTCTTTATAACGTACATACGCATTTGCAAGCGAATCCTCTGAGAATTCGTAGCCCTCTATCTCTATCGTCTCTTTACCACGCTGCTGTGGTTTTCTCCCGTATCTCTTGACAAAGGCATTGATGGCTTTCGCTAGTTTTTGCCAAGCAGGCTCAGACTTAAAGGCTTTTTTAGCTTCTGCTGATAATTTTTTTATAAACTCGTAATTGTTTTTATAACTTGGATACGCTCGTGCAAGCCGCTGCTCTGAGAATTTGTAGCCTTCTATCTCTATCGTCCTGTCACCGTTATATTTTGGTTTTTCCCCGTATGTCTCGACAAAGGCATTGATGGCTTTCGCAGACTTTTTCCCAAAAGGCTCAAAGGCCCCTCTAGCTTTTGCTGATAACTTTTTCCTAAACTCGGGGTTCTCTTGATAACGTAGATACGCATCTGCAAGCTGCTGCTCTAAAAATTCGTAGCCCTCTATCTCTATCGTTCTATCCCCACCCTGTTTTAGTTTTGGGTTTTTCTCATATTCAAGAACAAAGGCATTGATGGCTTTCGCAGACTTTTCCCAAGTAGGCGCAGACTTAAAGGCTTTTTTCGCTTCTGCTGATAATACATCCGTAAACTTGGAAATACCTTTATAACGTTGATACGAACTTGCAAGTTGAGCTTCTGAGAGTTTTAGCCCTTCTATCTCTATCGTCCTTTCACCGTTTTTCTTTGGTTTTTTCCCGTATGTCTCGACAAAGGCATTGATAGCTTTCGCATGTTTTGTCCAAGCAGGCGTAGCTTTAAAGGCCTCTTTAGCTTTTGCTGATAATGCATCCATAAACTTGAGATTCTCGTTATGAGAGTAATACGCCTTTGCAAGCCGATCCTCTGAGAATTCGTAGCCCTCTATCTCTATCGTTCTATCCCCACCCTGTTTTGGTTTTTTCTCATATTCAAGAACAAAGGCATTGATGGCTTTTGCGAGTTTTTGCCAAGCAGGCTCAGACTTAAAGGGTTTTTTAGCTTTTTTTGATAATTTAGCAATAAACTTGAGATGCTTTTTATTACGTTGATACGCTTGTGCAAGCTGATACTCTGAGAATTCAGAACCCTCTATCTTTATCGTCCTGTCACCGTGTTGTTTTGGGTTTTCATGATATTCCAGGAAAAAGGCATTGATGGCTGTTGCATATTTTTCCCAAGTAAGCTTAGTTTCAAAGACTTCTTTAGCTTTTTCTGATAATGCATCCTTAAACTCGGGGTTCTCTTTATAACGTAGATACGCATTTGCAAGTGAAGGCTCTGAGAATTCGGAGTCCTCTATCTCTATCGTCTCTTTACCACGCTGCTGTGGTTTTTTCCCGTATATCTCGACAAAGGCATTGATGGCTTTCGCAGACTTTTCCCAAGTAGGCGCAGACTTAAAGGCTTTTTTCGCTTCTGCTGAT
>JSZA02000405.1 GCA_000785145.2 Candidatus Thiomargarita nelsonii | reverse complement strand
TTATTGTGGCCCAACCAAATACCTCGTGGCATAAAAATGGTATCAACTTCCCTTCTGAAATTTTACCAAATTTGTTATTTTACCAAATTTGTTTCTTTTTCACCACCCCAGCTCGCAACCCCTATTTGATTTTTAATTTTATGACGTATTTCCAACAGTTCGCTTCATTTTTTTTGAATTTCTGCAACAACGCCGTAGCGAAAGAAAATCAGGGTTAAAATATTAGCTGGATAAGTCAAAATTTTTTATTTTTTTAATCTGTTTATTCCCCAAATTAGTTGTACTCATATTTATTTAATGTGCTAACTTGTTTATTTTTTATATTTTTTTTAAAATAGACAGATATTATTCGCATAATTAGTTCAATTCTATTTTTTTCAAAATTTTTCTGTTTTGTGTTGTTTTTGTTGATAATATGGTGGATTCTATTTTTTGTTGAGTTTGTTTTTTTTGATTTTTTTGATTTTCATTTTTTAGTCGTTTTTGTCGTTTTTAGCCTTTAGTACAACTGATTTTTTGTGTAAACGGATTGGGGGTGATCCGTTTTTTTATAAGAGCGGTTGTGGAAAATAGGGTGCATTTTTTGAAGCATCCAACTAGATTTTGAATGGCATCAGCTCGTGACAAATCAAGGTAGATTTTTATGTGACAAAACGGTGCGTAGGACGCACCCTACATTGAATTTAGGCGGGGCGAATTACAAATTTTATGAGAAATGGTGGGTTTCGCTATCGCTCTACCCACCCTACAAATTTTACCCATGCTACGCTTGCTAAATTATCATTCGCATCAGACACATACGTCGTTACCGAAACAGAAGGACTAATTATTGTGTCCCCAAAATTCTTCCCATTTTTTCATAGTTTAGTCTACTTCAATGATTTCAACAGTTTTCCATCTTTCAAAAATATCCCCTTTATCAGGAGGCGCGTTCTTTGGATGTTGTCTAATGCTATCAGCTGTGCGAATCATTATACCACTTAACTTATCATCAACTATATTAAAATAAATTTCCCAATTTTTTGCTCCCCATTCAAATGGAGAAAAGATAACCGTAGATTTTTTGAAAAAATGAAGGTGACTTAAGTTTAATGAGTTGATTTTTTGTCTAATCTCTTTTTTCGAATCACCAATTTCTAAAATATAAAATACCATCCGGATTTCATTCCTAACGCATTTTTTTGTAGATGGAAGCACTACAATATAGCTTTGTCCAAAAAGTAAATATAATATAAAAATAAGTAAATAAAAAATGATTTGATTTTTCTTCATAAATTCTCACAAAATATAAAAAGTCAATTCACAATAATCAATAAATTGATGAACAAAAATTCAATAAATTTAATCCTTCAAGTTAAAACAGATATAAGAGCAAAACACTTAAAGAAAGACTAGATATAGGAACGAACCTGCGTGTTCCTCCTTGTACGTACAATGCCATTAAGTTAAGCCTAAAAATAAGACCTATGAGGAGCCCCATACATCGCAGGTACAAATTAATGTTTTAAAGCAAAAACAGGTGCGTAGGACGCACTCTACATTAATCCAGACTACACTTGCTTAACTTGGCGCATCCAGGCTACGCTTGCTAACTTTGAAAAAATCCAGTGAATTGGTAACTTTATCTCTAATATGTATTTCAAAAAATTCGTCAAAGGTCTCAGGTGAAATATTAGAAGGCATTAATTTACCAGGACCAAATTGCCCCAATTCGCGTTTGAGCATAATTGGCTTTAAACATTGAATAAATGCCTCGAAATGTTCATGTGAATGGAAAGAATTAGGTATCAACCACACGCCATCTTCTTCAGAAAAATATATATGATTGATTTTAAGTTTTTTTAGTTCAAGTACATTTTGCAACCAGACAAAAAAATGGCGTTTTGGCTTGAGAAACAACAGAGAAAAGTTTAAATTTTTTAATTGAGTCGATTCTAAGCTAAGATATTTTAATTCCGCTGGCAGTTGTCTGTTTTTTAAACAATCACTTATTTCAATCTTATCCTTCTGCTTATTTTGGTACTCAAGTAGTAATTTCAAAAGAAAATCTGGTTCTTTTTTCATCTATTTCGTCACCATACTTATTAGACATTCTCGGAAATAAACATTTAGAACTGGGTTGCAAACACCAAAGGCAATGCTCCCCGTGTTTTTGCAACTAGGTACATAACTCTTTGTGCTCACATTATACATCAACTCACTGTGGTGATGCATTAGTCTATTCTGAACGTACTGTTTTACCCGTCGATTGACTAATAATATTTAAAATATCTTCTCTGATATTTACTGGAACTTCGTCTCCTGCAAAAGTAGGATTACGTCCGTTGACACTACGAGAACGCCAAGTAACGATGATATCGCCAGATTCATCCAAGATAACTGTAAATCCCATATTATTTTCACTACCACCCATTTCATTACTCAATTCACCATGTCCTCCTCTCGCTGGGACCCAACCGGAAGGAATATTATCCACATCATAGGTGCTAGGCCGTATAATAATATTTCCAGTTGCCGGATCAATAACACCAGAAAAACCTTGTCCAGGAAGATGACCATCAAAAATATGTTCAAACGGCGCTCTCGTTAGTAGGCCACATGATTCCGCGATTCTTTCTGGAACTTTAAAATATTTTAGGACAACGGCTTCTATAGCCAGTTCAGCTGTAAACTGAGCAACATCGTTAACGGTAATTTCTTGAGGAGCAGTAATAAATGAATAAATATCATAAATAATCAATCCGGCATCAATAACACCTAATGCTACCATCCACCACACTTTTCCTTTTGGATCTATACGAATTATTGGGTTATTTTCTACATACCCATACAAATTCACCGCCCAAACCGGATCAACCCTAAAATACCTCCCCGTCCCCGGATCATAAAACCGATGGAAATTATAATGCAACCCCGTCTCAAAATCAAAATACTGCCCCGCAAACCGCAAATGACTCTCCACCACCTCAACATCAACCCGAGCCTTACCAAACGCCTCATAAACCGCTTCCCAAACAACAACCCCTTGTTCATCAACGATTTTCTGCGGCGTCCCCAAATGATCATTCAAAAACCAAAAATACTCCCCATTCACCTTCAAAAACAACGGATTAGTCGTCCACACCGAATTCGGACGAAACCCATACCCCCTCAACTCAACCCCACCCTCATCAAACTCCCCAACAAGCCCCTCATCCGAATACACAAAATAAGTCCGAACCCCTCCGACATCCTTAAACAACCGCCGTCCAAAAGGATCATAAAAATACTCCGCAACAACACCCCCACTACCATCCTCAACTCTA
>JSZA02000370.1 GCA_000785145.2 Candidatus Thiomargarita nelsonii | reverse complement strand
GAGGGCAACCACAAGGGATTGCCCCTACAAACCGTGATTTTTCGTAGGGGCAATCCTTTATGGTTGCCCGACACGATATGGCACTGGTCCTACGCACCGGTTATAAGGTGGAACGTTTATTTGTGCGGAGTACGCACCCTACAGATATTTGCAAAAACCTTAATAACTACAAGGATTACATTTAAGAAAGGATAAACCCAGCTCTGGTTAGGTTTTGACTTATCCATTCTTAAATGTAATCCGTGTAGTTATTGTGTTGTGTTGGATTTAGAGTGCGTAACATCAGAATAAAAAGGACATCTACAAAATGACTGAACAACAACCCCAAACCCTGCCTTTTATGTTTTCAGGAGAAGGCGGAGAATATTTCAAAATCTGGATTGTGAATTTAATTCTCAGTGTTTTAACATTGGGGATTTATTCCGCATGGGCAAAAGTCCGTACAAATCGCTATTTCTACGGTAATACCAGCCTAGATAATGCAGCCTTTGAATATCATGCGACACCTATGGTGATATTAAAAGGGCGATTAATTGCCGTCGCTGCCTTAGTCATCTATCTATTGCTATCCGAGTTTTTCCCTATAGCCGGACTACTTTTTACGGCGATATTAGGACTGCTAATACCATGGGTAATATGGCGTTCCATACAATTTAATGCCCGCATGGTCAGTTACAGAAATGTACGATTCGGTTTCCAGGGGCTGTTGAAAGAGCCCTATAAAATACTTGTCTTAACTCCCCTCTTGCCTATTATCATCGGCTCAATACTTGGGGGTATTGCCTTCTTTGTATTGGGTAAAGGACCCGTGGTTAGTATCATCTCCTCTATTACCATCTTGGCAGTCGGCTTGATTTATCCATACATCAAAATGTTACTAGCCAGTTATTACATCAACAATCGACAATATGGGCAAGGCCAGTTTTCGGCACAATTCTCTGCTATGAAATACTATATGATATATTTTGGCTTAATTGCTTGGACATTGTTGTTTGTTATAATTATTTTTTTTATCATGCAATTAACTGGGGGAATTGCTTTAACGCCGGCAATGGGACAAGGTGAGGCAATTGGAAAGATTGCTGGGATGATGCTCCTATTTTATATTATCTTTTTTGCTTTAAGTTTATGGGGAACAGCCTATCTTGAAGCAAACGTCAAAAACTATCTTTTGAATAAGACAAAATTGGATGACGTGTTGCAGCTTAACTCTGATATAAAAGTCAGCAAATTGTTAGGTATTTATGTCACCAACACTTTGCTTGTCGGAATAACTTTCGGTTTAGCCTACCCTTGGGCTATTGTTCGTTTGAAGAAATATAAAATTGAATCCACCAGTGCAACAATCAAAGCTGATATTGCACAATATGCCAATCAGCAGCAAAAAGCACAATCGGCATTGGGTGAAGAGATGGGTGATGCCTTTGACGCTGAATTAGACTTGGGCATATAAAAGAGGTAGCTCCTATGCAAATAACAGGTTACTGGTATCCTGTGGACAGTTCGGCTCGCTATAATGCACAATTGCACACGGACGGTACGCATTATACATTAAAAATAGAAGATAATGATGATCGGCAAGGAATAATTGCCAGTATCACTGTTAGTGATCGCGTAGGAAATATCCCACGTAAAATGACCTTAGAGGATCAATCTCTTTTTGAGTCCCAAAACAATGATGAAGTTGATCGTTTATTACAAGAATCAAAGCATAGAGACGGTTCTCTCCATTTTATACATATTTTGGAAACGCGCTGGCAGTGGATCGCAACCGCCTTTTTCCTGACGATTGCGATTAGCTTTGTAAGCATTCGTTGGGGCTTACCTTGGGCAAGCGAAAAACTGGCTTATGCTATGCCGATGACTGTGAGTGAAAAGGTATCGGAAGGTACTTTGGAAATCATGGATAAGTATGTATTAAAGCCGAGTAAGTTGCCAGAAACACGTCAGAAAGCGATACGTGAGCATTTTGAAAAGGTCCTGTTATCTGTTCAATCAGAAAAATTTCATTACACACTCTATTTCCGTCAAATGAAAAACATGCCAAATGCTTTTGCCTTGCCTTCAGGTGAGATTGTCATTACCGATAAGCTCATTGAAATGGCAGAGAATCAGCAGGAAATTGATTCTGTATTATTGCATGAAATTGGTCACGTCGTGCATCGTCATGGATTGCAACAAATTATTCACGGTTCCATTCTAACAATTGCACTGACAATGATTGCAGGTGATGCAACTGCGATAGAAGAAATGGTGGTTGCATTACCCGTATTTTTATTGGAAAGCCACTATTCTCGTCATCATGAAAGTGAAGCGGATGAATATGCGTTCAAGCAAATGGTGAAGCTTGGTATTGATCCGATCTATTTTGCGAATATGTTTGAAAAGATGGAGTCGTCAGATACAGTTGCAGAATACTTATCAACACATCCCTCTTCACCACATCGTATGCAACGAGCTAGAGAATATTCTGCTCAATATTTTCGTCCAAGATAAATCTGGCCGACTCCTTTATCTTAATTAGCTTGGCATCTTACCAACGCCATAAGTCCCAGCGACTCGGGTATTTTCTCGTTCCGTTGCTCCGCAAAGGAATGCCTGAATAAACCGGCTCAAGCGATAAGAGGTTTTATTCTCCTTGGACGACAGGCGTTGTACTCACACGAAAATAGGATTTTTTTAATCCTTTTTATTGCTTTTTTAGTCAGAGTAGCGTGAGTGGCACAAGCGCCTTATTGACAAAAGTGGATAATGGTTTTAATATAATACGCCAGTCGCTCGCTGACAATCGTTGACAAAAATTAAAAAATGGTTGAAAAAACACGATTTGCTTCAGAAGAAGCTCAACAATTGGTATTGTTTTCGCATAGATATGAAAGCACAGAAGAAATTAGTCGAAACTCACTAGAGGCGGTCAAAAACGCTTTTGACATAACTTGTAAACAAGCGTTTTTACAAAACCCTGAAGGCGCATTACGACTGATGGGAATACCGGGCAAAGTGATCCTGACAGAAAAGAATGTTGAATTACAACGAACTTCTGATCTGAAAGTAGATTTAGCTTTTTGGGTTGAATACCCGGTGGGTTCAAAAGAGTATCCAGAAGGGGAGCGATTTTTACTGCATGTAGAGTTTCAAAAACAAGCACAAAAAAATATGCCTCTGCGGTTAGCGGAATACAATATGGAATTGGCACTTTCCAATGCAGAACGGGATAAAAAAGGAGGACTTTTAAAATACCCCAAAATAAGAAGTTATGTTGTTTATTTTTGGCCCGGGGAAGGAAAGGATGATCCGGAAAATTGTCGTATTGAATATGTTATAGATGTGCAGTATAGCAAAATTTTACTT
>JSZA02000313.1 GCA_000785145.2 Candidatus Thiomargarita nelsonii | reverse complement strand
GTTGTTTCGGGAATGGAGCTACGCGGATTTCCCGAAACTTGTTGTTTCGGGAATGGAGCTACGCGGATTTCCCGAAACTTGTTGTTTCGGGAATGGAGCTACGCGGATTTCCCGAAACTTGTTGTTTCGGGAATGGAGCTACGCAGATTTCCCGAAACTTGTTGTTTCGGGAATGGAGCTACGCGGATTTCCCGAAACTTGTTGTTTCGGGAATGGAGCTACGCGGATTTCCCGAAACCTGTTGTTTCGGGAATGGAGCTACGCGGATTTCCCGAAACCATTAAAAAAAAATAATCAATTATGCAACAAGACATAGAAGACATAGAACGCCAACCCCTACACCAATTCACCGAAAAAGCCTATCTTGACTACGCTATGTACGTCATATTAGACCGCGCTCTACCCCATATTGGCGATGGACTAAAACCCGTACAACGGCGCATTATTTACTCCATGTCAGACTTAGGACTTAAAGCCGGCAGCAAATATAAAAAATCGGCTCGCACCGTTGGAGACACATTAGGACGTTTCCATCCACACGGCGACATGGCCTGCTATGAAGCTATGGTATTGATGGCACAACCCTTTAGCTATCGCTATCCACTGGTAGATGGCCAAGGAAACTGGGGCTCCATTGACGACCCAAAATCCTTTGCCGCCATGCGTTATACCGAAGCACGTCTCGCCAGTTATACTGATTTACTCTTGACTGAATTGGGACAAGGTACGGTGGATTGGCAGCTTAATTTTGATGGCACCTTGGAAGAGCCAAGATTATTCCCCGCCCGTTTACCCAACATCCTACTCAACGGCACCACCGGTATTGCCGTTGGCATGGCAACCGACATACCGCCGCACAATCTAAGGGAAGTGGCAACCGCCTGTATTCACCTACTCAAACAGCCTAATGCCGATCTCGCCGACTTATGTGCCCTTTTACCTGCGCCCGACTATCCCACCGAAGCCGAAATCATCACGCCTGCCGCTGAGCTACTAAAAATATATGAAACCGGCAACGGCAGCATTCGTATGCGTGCCACCTATACCCGTGAAAACGGCGACATTGTGATTACCGCCTTACCTCATCAAACATCAAGCGGAAAAATCATCACCCAAATCGCGGCACAAATGACGGCAAAAAAATTGCCCATGATAGAAGATCTGCGCGACGAATCTGATCATGAAAATCCCGTGCGTGTAGTCATACTGCCCCGCTCCAATCGGATCGATATTGACAATGTGATGACACACCTATTCGCTACCACAGATTTAGAGCGTAGCTATCGCGTCAATCTCAATATGATTGGACTTGATGGTCGTCCCCAAGTCAAAAATCTCAAAATGATCCTTGGCGAATGGTTGGAATATCGTCTACAAACCGTGCGCCGTCGCCTAGAGCACCGCCTTGATAAAATCCGCAAACGTTTGCACCTTCTCGAAGGATTGCTCATCGCTTATTTAAATATAGATGAAATCATAGCCATTATCCGAGACCAAGATAAGCCCAAACCAGTGCTCATCAAAAAATTTAGTCTCAGTGAAGAGCAAGCCTACGCGATTTTAGAACTCAGGCTCCGTCAACTCGCTAAATTGGAAGAAGTCAAAATTCGGGGAGAAGAAAAAACGCTTTCCAAAGAGCGTAAAAGCTTAGAAAGCACATTAGGTTCAGAAAAAAAACTTAACAATTTAATTATTAAAGAAATAAATGAAGATGTCAAAAAATATGGCGACTCGCGCCGCTCGCCCATTGTTGAGCGCCAACAAGCCCAAGCCTTTGATGATACCTCAATAGTACCCTCTGATCCGATTACTATCATCTTATCCGCCAAAGGCTGGATACGGGCTGCCAAGGGTCATGAATTTGATCCGTCCAGCTTAAACTACCGAGCCGGAGACCAATTTGCGGATGCCTGTCAAGGGCGTAGCAACCATCAAGCCGTCTTTTTGGATGCCACTGGACGGAGCTACAGTGCTGCCGCCCACACTCTGCCCTCAGCGCGAGGACAAGGAGAACCATTGACAGGACGCTTCACGCCACCAAATGGTATAGGTTTTGTGCATATCCTATTAGACGCACCAAAGAGCGATTATTTACTGGCATCTAATGCTGGATATGGCTTTATTGTCACTTTAGAAAACTTATACACAAAAAATAAAGCCGGTAAAGCGATATTAACTTTACCCCAAGGCTCAAAAATATTGCCACCGCTGCTGATCAGCGATCCTGAAACACAACACTATGCGGTTATCACCAGTGCTGGCTACTTATCTATTGTACCCGTATCGGAATTACCCCGTTTACCCAGGGGCAAAGGTGTCAAACTCCTCAATATTCCGGCTAAAAGTAAAAATGAAAGAGAAACGGTGGTTGCCTTAAAGCTCATCAAACCAACGACGGATATTTTGACTTTGTATGTTGGTAAACGCCATTTGACATTAAAAGAGCGTGACATTGAAGCTTATACAGGGGAACGTAGTCGGCGGGGACAAAAATTGCCGCGTGGGTTTCAAAAGGTTGATCGGCTAGAAATTGTCAGTCAAAGGGATGATGATTTGTTTTAGTTGATAATACAAATTCTGAATTGAGGTGACTCGACGCAGAGATATTGTAGGGTGGGTAGAGCTTCGCTGCACCCACCATTTTCAACTAATTCTGAATTGAGGTGACTCGACGCAGAGATATTGTAGGGTGGGTAGAGCTTCGCTGCACCCACCATTTTCAACGATTGGGTGGGTTTCGCTCCGCTCTACCCACCCTACAAAAAAACTCGACGCGTCGAATTTTTAGATCAGCCTACGGTAATTGAACTTCAAGCTCTACCTCTGGCAACTCAATGATTTCAACCTCAGGCAAGGTATCGCTCAGTTCGAGATTATTAGAAGGAGCCACTGAGGCTAAGCCATCAATATTCCCCGTTACCAAGCTATCGGCTGACAAGCTATGTAACTTAACCCAACTACTATTGTTCATCCACACCCAAAGACCATAAGTATTACCAAAGTCAATGATCACATCATCCTGACCATTGCTGTCCATATCTCCGCTGACCATGCTATCAGACGATAAGCTATGCAATAGGCTCCAACTACTGTTATTCATCCAGATCCAAATACCGGTAGCGCCAAAGTCGATAACCACATCGTCTAAACCATTATTATCTACATTTCCTGTCACCATGCTATCAGGCGACAAGGTGTGCAATTGGCTCCAACTACTGTTATTCATCCAAATCCAAATACCAGCACTGCCAAAGTCGATAACCACATCGTCTAAACCGTTATTATCCATGTCTCCAGTGACCATGCTATCAGGCGACAAGGTGTGCAATTGGCTCCAACTACTGTTATTCATCCAAATCCAAATACCAGCACTG
>JSZA02000369.1 GCA_000785145.2 Candidatus Thiomargarita nelsonii | reverse complement strand
GTTAGGAGGGGGGTGATTAAGCCGGTGGTACGGAGTAGGATTGGAGACAATTAAGTATTGTGTCCCCATAATTCCAGAAAATAGTTTTTAACTATTTGTTATTAAAGTTTTTTTTTATTTAGCGAGCGTAGCCTGGGTAAAATGTAACAACTTTTTTGTAGGGTGGGTAGCGAAACCCACCATTTTTTATAGAGTAGGTGGGTTTAGCTTCGCTGACTTCGTATCGCTTTGCTCTACCCACCCTACAATATCTACAATATCTATATTTAACCCAGGCTACGCTCGCTTTTGGAGTCCAAAATTTATTTTGGACGACATCCAAGAGAAATCTTGGACTCCTTAGCAAAAGTCATCCAGATAAGTTTTAGCCCAAACGAAGTGGCGGGACGCCCAACATCAGAGGTTTTTAAAACATCTGGGGACAAAACTTTTCTGGACAACTATATATCGCAGATACTTATGCCTCGAAAACTTAATACAGAGCCGTTTTTTTACAAAGGAGTGAGTTGACAACGGCTATCCAGATTGCTAATCTGTGGACGAATTTTTTTGTATTGCGCTTGCAACTAGGGGCTAACACAACATGTATTTTGAACTCAAAAATATCGGAGCGATCAAACATGCCAAAATAGAACTTGGCAAATTAACAGTGATTTGCGGCAAAAATAATACCGGAAAAACCTATATAAATTACACCTTATATGGTTTTTTAAATCACTTACGCGAAAAAAAATCAAGGCAACTTTTCAAATCAGAGAAACTCAATGCTGAAACCGGCATTATCACGATTGACTTGAAAGAAACTGAAAAAGAATTAAAACAAGTGCGAACGAGATTGACTCAACTTTATGCCGAAAAGTTAGAAGAGATTTTTAGTGCCAATGCTGACGAATTTGCCTTAGCTGAATTTCATCTTAGCAGTGAAGAAATGGAGATTGATTACTCAAATAGCTTTGAAAGACGTACTCACCAATACGATGCCATTAAAGAGGAAAATAATCAGATTCTTGAAATCAACCTCAATTCCAGTATTCAAAGTCAGCGATTAATTGACTTGATTATTGAAGAGATATTATTTGAATTTTTTTTCACGAAAAACTTTCCTCGTCCATTTATCCTCTCTGCCGAAAGAACTGGCATACAACTGTTTCAAAAAGAACTGGATCGAACGCGGAGTGGCTTAATCACCGCCTTAAGGGAAAATCGCAATTTAGCCTTATTAGAAGAAAAGATTGATCGCTTTGCCTTGCCAATCGAAAAAAACCTTAGTTTTACTAGAAATACCGACATAACAAAATTCAATAGTTTCTTAACACAAGAACAGACTACCTATATCGAAGACATGTTAGGAGTGCAATATGAAATCATAGATGGGCGAAGAGTGGTGATAGACAAAACCACCCATCAAAGCCTACCTCATTACATGTCTTCAACATCAGTACGCGCCTTATTTGATTTGCATATATGGCTTAAACACCAAGCCTCTATCGGGGATATTTTATTTATAGATGAACCGGAACTCAATTTACATCCAGAAAATCAACTCAAAATAGCGCGGCTATTGGTGAGATTGATTCATAGCGGCATTTACGTCTTTATCACGACGCACAGTGATTATATTATTAAAGAACTCAATAATTTATTGATGTTGGCAAATGATTTTCCTGACAAAGACGCTGTAATGAAAGAGTTTGGCTATACACCAGATGAGATTTTACCTGAAGAAGATTTTAAGGGCTATATTGCCAATCCTGACGGCACCCTTTCGCACATTGATATCGACGAATATGGCATGATACAAAGTGGCTTTGATGATGCAATTGTTCAAATTAATGAAAGCTCAGATAAAATAGCATCTGCAATCAATAACCAATAAACCGATATGAAATTACCTAATCTCATCAATCCTGAACTTTGGTTAAAAGTTGAAAATAACACCGTTACGCTGAAGGAGGAAAGTAATACTGGTAATGACACCTTACGAGCAGTTACTATACGAGATTTGCCTAATAATGTGTTTGTTTTTAGTACAGACAAACCGGTAGAAATCAGCACCGATAAGTGGCAAAAAAGGCGAAATCAATTTTTCAATAATGAAAACGAAAAAATAAATAAAAATTGTGATGGTGTGATTATTCATTTTGATGGCAATCAGTTGGATATTGTTTGTTGTGAATTAAAGTCGAAAAACCCTACCCCGATTCAATATGAAACACAACTAATAAATGCCCAATTGTTTGTAGATTATTTAGTCGCTTTATTTAACCGATTTTACGAAGCAGAAGGAAAGCTTGAAATCAAAAATATTTGGTATGTTTTGTTTTATATGAATCGCATAATTAGGATGCCAAAAGGCACTCGTGGTGAACCACAACCCGTCAAGGAAGCTATGAAAAATTACTCTCAAAGCATTATCAAATATAAATGTTCAAGAACTATGTATAATAATGTCAAATGGAAAGATTTAATAAGTTAATGAACAAAATCAGGGATAGAATCAGATAAATAACTAAGCTGGAGTCCAAGATTTATCTTGGACATTTTTAGCAAGCGTAGGGTATTATACCTGACAAGACGGTGCGTAGGACGCACCCTACATTAATCCAGGCGGAGCGAACTTGTTTTATGGAAATAACAGTTTTACCTGTAAAGTTATCAATTTTTAAACGCTCTTTTAAAACGCCAAGTCATGTAGTCATGTAGGGTGGGTATCGCTATCGCTCTACACCACCCTACATTAAATCGGTATAATGTCCATTGTATGCACCAAAAAGAGGTGTTATGCTGCTAATGCTTCTAAACGACTCAACCAATCATCGAAACCCCTGCATTTTTCTCGTAAAACATCCAGTCCTATTTCTTTTGCAATATTAGGACCGTGGGTGGTTTGACGATATGGCGTTACTGCAAGCAGCTTTGATGGTGCCGTTTGCGAAGAATTGTTAATCAATTCTGGATTTCCATTGAATTTATGTAAAATATCTTCCGCCCAAGGTTTGATTTCGTCTAGCTGAAGAACAGTCGCTATTGTTGAAGGTGAGGAAAACAACAAGCCTTCAAACTCATGCATCTGAATATAAGGGATGATTTTTCCTGCCTTGGGCACAGATTCCAAAATACGTGTCTCCAAGCTATCCTTTGTTTCACCATCCTGTTTTCTTTTAAATCCATAAAAATCATAAAAAGTGGATACAACCTCAAAGTTATAGATCAATTTATTGAGCTCATGCCTAATTCTATCTATGCTCACGTTGCCGCCCATAGATACTGCTGTAACGAAAATATTTTTTTGAGCAAGGTGAGGGGTTAAGCAGCTTTTGATAAAACGTTCCTCAGTAGTACCTTCTACAGAAATACCGACTCTTACCATTCAGGGCGACCTCCAAT
>JSZA02000310.1 GCA_000785145.2 Candidatus Thiomargarita nelsonii | reverse complement strand
AGCTTTAGCTTTGGACTAACCCGCTGCCAGTCCAAAGCTAAAGCTTTGGACTCCAACATGTCAAGTCAAAAAAACTTGAACATCGAGTTATAGAAATCCGATTTTTTATGTAGGGTGGATACGCGGAGCAATAGCCACCCTACATGTATGGGAATTTGCGGTACGATATGGCATTGATTCAGACGCAGGGATATGGCTCAAAAGAGCCGCTGGATAAAGGTAATTCAGAAACCGCTTATGCAAAAAATCGGCGGGTGGAAATTGAGTCGGTGGATTAAGTTAATGTTTTTATTTATCCCTGCTCAAAATGAATAAATGTAGTTAAAACATTGATAATAAAGGTGATGTAAATTTTTTTTAAAATTGAGCCTCACATTTTTTTTTAAGCGTCGTCTAGTAATGTAGAAGTTGATATATAACGACTACAGGGATAAGTCAAAACCCTTTAGCCAATCTGTTTTGATTTTTCCGCAGCTTGAGATGAACTGTACTAATAATTAATATAAGAGGTAATTTGACCATGAAAAACAAAAATAGCCTTAATTGGCTAACACCGTGCTTACTGTTTTGCAGTATTTCCTTAATATCTAATGCTCATGCCGGCAGTACTTTAAGTGCTGGTGCAGATCACGTCTGTGGCATACAAGAAGATGACACGCTGATATGCTGGGGTGCCAATGACCATAATCAAGCCGATCCTCCCAGCGGTACGTTTAGCGAAATCGAAGTTGGATTTTACTTTGGCTGCGGCTTAAAAACCGATGGTACGATTTCTTGTTGGGGACAGGATACCGCCGGTGAAACTTCACCTCCGCCGGGTAAATTTCTTCAGGTGGCTGTAGGCGGTAATCATGCTTGTGCTTTACCAAATAGTGGGGATCCAATTTGTTGGGGTGCAAATGCTGATAGCCAATCTTCGCCACCCCCGGGCCCTTTTCAGCAACTGGCTTCAGGTGATGCTCATAGTTGTGGTTTAAAAGCGGATGGTAGTGTGGAGTGTTGGGGTAATAATAGTCATGAGCAATCCAATGTTGCGGCGGAGACTTTTTCCTATATTGCGGCTGGGTATAAAACTAGCTGTGGAATCAAGACTGATGGTGCGGCGATTTGTTGGGGATTCGCTGCCAATTCTTATGGTTATTTGACTCAGATTGATTTTGCACTTAATGGGGATCATGATGGTACTGCACATCAAAGCACTAAAGAATTTTCAATATGTGGCTTAAAAGCAGATAGTAGTTTGAGTTGTCCTACTATGAGTTCTGTTCCAAGTGGTGTATTTAGTTATGTGGCTACTGGAGGACATAAGGCACGTCATTGCCATAGATACTGCAGCGTTTCTTCTATTGCTGAATATCATTATGAATTCCATAGCTTCGCCTGCGGCATCAGAGAAAATGGCATAGTAGCCTGCTGGGGAGAAAATAACAACGACCGAGCCACCCCACCAGTCGGTGTGAAGCTAAAACAGCCCTCTGATTTTACTCCACCATCACATCCTGATGGCTACACCCAAGCCGATCTTGATAAGGCGCGTGAGGAAGCTCAAAAAGCCTGTCAAGCCAACCCAGCTTCTTGCGGTATTGACATCAGTGGCGAAGTCGCAGCGGCAGTGATTGGACAAGACTTATCCCTGCATGTCGGAAAAGCCCAATACCAAAGCTTAACGGGTACACAACTATTGTGGATTGATCTGAGCTTTTTTGGTCAGAATGAAGACGGCAAGTTATTGTGGGAATTGACTGATTATGGTGTAGTGGAATAGAGTCCAAGATAAATCTTGAACTCCTTTATTACTCGTCTCTCGTTCCGTTGCTCCGCAAAGAACACCTCGGCAAAAACCAAATTGAACGTCAAGTCACTTGGAGTCCAAAGCTTTAGCTTTGGACAAGCGGCGGACTCCAACAACAATGCCAAGTCAAAAAAAACTTGAACATCGAGTTTAAGAAATAGGATTTTTTAAGCTTGACAAAATTAGGTTATTTTTAATATGCGTAAAGCGGCACATGCAGCACCATAACCATTATCTATATTAACCACTGTAATACCTGAACTACAACTTGCCAATAGTGCGTTTAACGCAGTATGTCCTCCTTTAGAGACACCATATCCCACCGAAGTTGGCACCGCAATAATCGGTTGAGAAATCAAGCCCCCTAACACCGTTGGCAACGCCGCATCCATTCCTGCAATCGCAATAACAACAGATGTGCTTTGTATTTGTTCAAGTTTCTCTGTTAAACGCCACAAGCCTGATACGCCTATATCAAATAAGTTTAACGAATTTTTGCCATAGTAGCTTAAAGTTCTGATGGCTTCGTAGGCAACTGACAGATCAGAACTCCCAGCACAAAGTACCGCCACCTTTTTGTCTTGAGATAGGCTATGCTCAGGAAAATTAAAAAATGCAGTATTCGATATTGAACAATACTCGATTTTTTTTTTGATTAAAGAATCTATTTGATTGAGTTTATTTTCTGAGAGCCTTGTCAAGAGACAATGTTTATTTTTTTTCAGAAATTGTTTAAGTATTTCATTGACGAGTACGCCCGTTTTAAACTCGCAATAGATCGCCTCCTCTAAGCCAATACGTGAAAAACGATCAAAGTCTAATTTTGAGTGATTATCTTTCATCTTAAAAAAGCACTTCCTCTTTTATAAGAAGCTATAGAACAATCGTCACCAAACAGGCGGAGAGCCAGTGAATTTATATTTTTCCGCTCTATGTCTTTTAACTTCTCAAGCGTTATCTGATCGAGTTCAATCGTAATTTTCTCTTTTTGAACCCGGCACCTAACGGTATCAACGTCTATCATGCTTTTAATAGCCGATTCGCATTGTGAAATTAATGATAACGTTTCTGGAATAATACGAATGCCAGTTTCTACCCGACTAGATAAACAAGGCGATGCTGGCAAATCTTGTATGTCAGACAAACCGAAATAATTCGCCAAATCTCTAATTTTTTCTTTATTGACACCAAGCCTTATCCAAGGATGTTCAACCTGAAATAGTTTGGCAGCATCAAGCCCCGGACGATAATCAGACAAATCGTCAAGATTTGCACCAGAACAAATAACGCCATTTTCTGTTTCAGATATCGCTTGATATAAATTTTTTTTGCAATAAAAACAGCGATTCACAGGATTATTGACATAAGTCACATCATCAAATTCGCCCGCATTGATTAAAACTAAATGCCAAGCGTATTTATCGGCATACGCCTTTACCCGCTGAGTGGCTTCATCTGGAACGGCAGGCGATATCGCATGATAGATTTTTGTCTGACTAAATATCTTATGAGCGGCTAATGTCATACTATCGACACCGCCACTCACCGCAATCAACAATTGATTATACTTAGAATAGCTTTTTTCAAATTGTTCCAAGATTAATTTCATTAGATTTGTC
>JSZA02000311.1 GCA_000785145.2 Candidatus Thiomargarita nelsonii | reverse complement strand
CGAAACTTGTAGTTCACGGGCAATATTGAATGGTGAACTGCGCCCTAAATTTAGGGTGGCAATATTTTGAATGCCAATCAGTACGATGCTGTGAAGGGTTCGCGGAGTAGTTAGATAAACTTCACGCCAAGTTTGTAGCAAACCAGAGATGGCGGCTTGCGGTGTTCCATCAAATTCGTCGATAATTAAGACAAGGCGACGGTTCGGAAGTAATTTAGTGAGTTGGGTAAAAAAGTCGCGCAGTGCTAAAATATCTGTTGGCAAGTCATTCATGAATTGTTCTTGAATCTTTGTGACTTGAGTGTCTCCCTCACTCCGCAACGCCGCCATCAAGCGTTGAACAATATCTTTACTAAATGCTAAGAAAAAACTTTCTACTGGTGCGCTCTCAAAAGCTTCAAAAGTGAAAGTGAGCGGCAAATAATCTGGTTTCTCGTCCAACTCTTTAGCGAGCTGCCGCAATATCGTCGTTTTGCCCATTTGTCGTGGCGCGTAGATGGTAAAATAGCTTCCTTGCTTAATTTGTGTGACGAGAGTTGCAAGCAATTCGCTACGGGAGACTATATAATGTTGGGTTTCGTCTACTGGACCATAAGTATTGAAGTAACGCATGGAATTCCTCGCTTAGAAATTGTTTTATGTATTTATTTTAGCAGAATTTACAAAAAATTAGGAGTCGGCCAGATTTATCTTGGACAGCTGACAAATTAGTTGGTTGTAAAAAAGATGTACTTTTGTGTTATATTTATGGACTTTAAATCTAGGTATTCTAAACAGCATCTTCGCACAAAATCCCACAATTCATGTCGGCGACGACAGTGTCATTGAATCTTATCCCTTTTTAAAAAAAAGAGGACGCCGAGATTGATCTTGACGGTAATCCTCCTCTGGTTGGCGGGGCTATTGATCTATTTCTGGTGCTCAAGGATGCACCGGAAAGTTCGTACTCAAATTGAGAGGAGAAAAACATGTTGAAATTTTCGTATGGCATCAGTGATTTTTATCTACTGAGAACCGAAAACTATTTTTATGTGGATCGCACTTCACATATTTCATTAATTGAAAAAGCCGGTTTACAACTGCTATTCCTACGCCCCCGGCGATTTGGAAAAAGTCTGCTTTTGTCAATGTTGGAAAACTATTATGATGTAGCAAAAGCGGATGAATTTGAAAGCTTGTTTGGGGATTTAGCGATTGGGCAAAATCCCACACCCAAGCATAATCAATACTTGATAATGAAATGGGATTTTTCCGTGGTGGAACCACAAGACGATGTTATCGATATGAGAAAATCTTTGCACGATCATCTGAATAATAGTATTCAGGAGTTTGCTGCTCATTATCAAAATCTGTTGCAATATCAGATTAAAATTGACCCACAAAACGCGATTTCTTCATTTGAATCCGCTTTAATCGCCATTAAACAAACCCCTTATCGTCTGTATTTGTTAATTGACGAATATGACAATTTTGCAAATGAAGTTTTGATGGGGCGTGGCGAAATCAGTCCCAGCCGCTACAAGGCACTGCTATCGACTGAAGGTTCACTGAAAGCCATTTTCAAAACGGTTAAATCAGCCAGTAGTGGGCGAGGTTTAGAACGGGTTTTTATCACAGGAGTCTCACCCGTTCTTATGAGTGACATCACCAGTGCCTATAATGTGGCGGAAAATATTTATTTGCGACCGGTATTTAACGATTTATGTGGATTTCGAGAATCCGAAATTCGGTCCGTTTTGACGCAAATTGTTGAAGAATGTGAACTGTCTCCAGAAAATGGGCAAGATGCCTTAACTCTGATGCAAGAGTTTTATGATGGCTACTGTTTTAGCGAGAGAATTAATGATTTTATTTTTAACCCCACCTTAGTGCTTTATTTTTTGAAACATTTTCAACAGGAATGCGAATTTCCGCGCATGATGTTGGATGATAACTTAGCGATAGATCGGGGCAAACTCTCTTATATCTCTGGCTTACCCAATGGGGAACCCATTATTTCTCAGGCTCTAAATGAGGCGCCGCCTTTGAATCTCAAACGATTAGCGAATCGCTTTGGTGTGGATGAGATGTTAAATGCCGCTAAAGGCAACACTTTTATTATTTCTTTGCTTTATTATTTGGGCATTTTAAGCTTTAATGGAAAAACCGCGCTTGGTAAACTGCGTTTCAAAATTCCAAATTTAGTGGCACGACAACTCTATGTGGAACAACTTTTCGAGTTGTTTTTACCACGAGAAACGGAACGCTCTGAAGCTCAGCTCCTCGCGGAGGATTTTTATCAAACGGGCGATTTGCAAGCACTATGTGATTTTATGGAGCAGCGTTATTTTAGGGTGTTTGATAACCGCGATTATAGCTCAGCAAATGAGTTGACGATCAAAACGGCTTTTTTAACGGTGCTATTTGATGATGTGTTTTATATTATGGACTCAGAATTGCCGCTAGAACGGCGATATGCTGATTTGACGATGATTATTCGTCCAGAGCAGCGCAAGTATCCTATTTATGATTTTTTCTTTGAATTTAAGTACTTAAATTTATCTGATGTGGGGTTGAGTGGTGAAAAAGCGCGTGAAAAAAGTATTGATGAACTCAAAGCTTTAACCCCTGTTAAACAAAAATTGGCGGAATCTAAAAAACAATTGCTTGATTATCAATCTCGCTTGGAATCGAAATATGGTGATTCGCTGCGGTTGCAATTGATTAGCGTGGTGGCGGTGGGGTTTGAGCGGGTGGTTTGGGAAATTGTGTCGAAATCTTAATTCCTGGCACATGCTTATCGTGGCGTGTAGATTTGTTTATTAAATTTCGCCTTTATTTATAAAATGTGGCCACTAAATAGTCTAGGTAACAGCCTGTTATTGTGTTGGCTGGACATTTTGATAACTGAGGATTTTAAATGATGAAATATTTCAAGGTTTGCATATCAAGCCTACTACTATTGTGTTTTACTAGCGCAGCAATCAGTCGCAGTTTATACCCGGCGACAATTTGATTGTGACTGAAGATTGGTCGGGTGAGGCGGATATTTATGTCGCTGTGACTCTGCCGATGAGACGCTCTTTTTTTTAACGCCATCAGGATTTGTGCTTGATTTGACACCGTATGCGCGGGCGCAAGTGGCAAGTGGCTCAAGAGAGGTTTTTTCGTTTGAGTTACCGGAAACTCTTCCCACGGGGGAATATATCTTTTATGCAGCGGTGACGGTGCCTGATACGATTGAGATAATCGGCGAGATCGTCCATTCAAAGTTGATTTTCGCTAGTGAGCCGGTAGAAGTGACTTTTGATGAGACACCCTTACCTGATGGGGTGATTGGACGCACTTACCGTTTTGCGATTGAGCCTGAAACGGGTACGCCGCCGTTTAGTTTGAGTTCGGGCTCGCTGCCTGATGGGTTGACGCTGGGTGGTGAGACGGGTTTGATTCAAGGTGAGCCAACTGTACGCGGTGTGGCAC
>JSZA02000312.1 GCA_000785145.2 Candidatus Thiomargarita nelsonii | reverse complement strand
ATATCGTTGCACGTATCCACCTGATTAATTTATAAGTTTTGGTGGATACGCTATCGCTTAATCCACCCTACATGGTCTTAACTTAATGGCATTGAGGCGAAAGTGGAGATGGCGACGGTACTGTCACCTATTCCATTACCGCTAATCCCAGTAATCAAAGTCGTGAAGGCACGCTCACCATTGCAGGGCAAACCTTTACTATCACTCAAGAAGGCGGAAAATGTACTTATAGTATTAGCCCAACCAGTCGCTCTCACAGTTCAAAGACTGAAACCGGTGAACTGAGTGTGGATACCTCCTATAGCGATTGCCCTTGGACTGCCAGTAGCAACATCGCTTGGGCGAATATCACTTCAGATAGTAGCGGAAAAGGTGATGGCACCGTCACTTATGCCATTATGGAAAATCAGGGCAGTACTCGTGAAGGAACGCTCACCATTGCAGGGCAAACTTTTACCCTCACTCAAACCTGCAACGAGTTATTCTTCAGCGGACTAAAAGACGCATACGCAGCTTCCGAGTTTGTAGAGTTGGACTTGGTTTCGTGTGTTACAGACCAAATTGAGCCTGCTGATTTATGCCGCCCGATTTGGGGGGGGATACATGTTTTATGCGCTCTATGTCAAAGAAGGTAAAAATCCTATGACAGACGATTCTTCTGTCTATCTGTCGAATGTGGCCATTGCCGATACCCTCTTCAGTAACCAGCCGCCGCTGACACAAACGCCAGGAGAAATGTTCCAGGATACTCTACAAGATGCTAGTATCGGGCCAGAAATGGTTTGGATTCCAGCCGGTACTTTCCGTATGGGCGACATTCAAGGGGACGGTTATAGCAATGAACTGCCTGTGCATGAGGTGTCGATGGATGACTTTGCAATGGGCCGTTACGAGGTAACATTTGCAGAATATGATAAATTTGCTGAGGCAACGGGCAGAGCAAAGCCAGATGATCAAGGCTGGGGACGTGACAATCGTCCGGTGATTAATGTGAGTTGGGATGATGCAGTCGCTTATGCAAATTGGTTGAGCCAACAAACGGATAAAGAATATCGCTTGCCAACGGGGGCAGAGTGGGAATATGTCGCTCGGGCTGGGACGGAGACAAAATATTGGTGGGGCAATGAGATTAGCACCAATCAAGCTAATTGTCAGAACAGTGACTGTGCTGATAGTTTTGACTACACTGCACCGGTGGGTTCTTTTGAGTCCAATCCATTTGGTCTTTATGATATGGCGGGAAATGTATGGGAGTGGAGCTGCTCTTCATACGATAGCCGTTATAACGGACAAGAACAAGAGTGTGCAACAGAGCAGCCCCGGGTGGTTCGCGGTGGCAGTTGGAGAGACAGCGCGTCATACTGTCGTTCGGCGTTTCATAGCTTCCTTTCGCCGGATTTAGGCGGCGACACCTTTGGTTTCCGTCTAGTGAGGATGGCTGATTAAATAAAAAGTCAATGTCCGCCTCGGACAGCCCACACGTAGTTCGTGTCCGCCTTGCCGATGTTGCCCACGCCGCCGACATCGAGGTCCAAGTACCATGCAGAATAGTGCGTGTGGGTGGTAGACGACCAGTACCAGTACTGTCGGTCCGAAAACGCATTGGAGAGTGCGGGCCTCTCATCCAGCATCGCCTCCCACTCCTCTTTAGTCGGTAAACGCCACATACCACGCCGAGAACCATCACGAAGTTCACATTGTCCATGAGCTAGATTGGTGGCACTTTGCATGGCCGTTTTCCAATTTTGCTCGCCAAAACAATTCGCATTTTTCAGCCAGAACAGCCCAGTTCGGTTATCTGTGACAGTACCATCGCCGTTATCAGTATAGCGAGACGATTCTAACGGGTTCGCGTCGCTTGGGGGAGCGTCAGAGCCGTTGCTTTGTGGTGTGTTATGTTGTGAGCAGCCGGTGATTAAAAGGGTGAATAAAAAAATTAAATAGTAGTGCATGGTAAAATCCTTCTACTTGAAAGGTATAAAAGGAGTCCAAGATTTATCTTGGACGATAAATTAATTGGTTGGTGTCTCGGAAGGCACACTACGTTGCCGTCAACTTGGCGATGATACAAGCTGATTGGAAGAGCATGTCAACGGTTTTTTCTAATAGGATTGATAGAGGGCTGCGGTGGCGACGTGTGGCCTGCCTCCTGCTTGTATTCGTCTCCCTTGTATTTAACTTGTAATAAACGAGGCTCAAATCCTCTTTTATGAATTTTCAGGATTCGCCTGATATTCTGGGCCTTGTCATCCCGTCCATTTCTGAATTGAATGTGTTAAGGCTCTTATGGGGTGGGTTTAGCTTCGCTGAGATCCACCCTCAATGCCATTAAAATTGACATGATAGTCTGTTTGCAATATCCAGACCACTGTAAAATTAATAACCAATCTTTGGGCAGTCTGGATCCTTTCGCGATCAAAATAGGAGTCCAAGATTTATCTTGGAATGTAATTAAAATATATATATAAAAATCACTCTAAGGTATCGAAAAATTGACAAACGGTTATTTTCATCTGATAGACGTCCAAGATAAATCTTGGACTCCTCTAAACCCATTTTCCATCTCTCACCACATCAGGCTTTAGCAGATAGGTTTTGTCATCATCGGGTATTCGCAGTGTGCGTTGAAAAGTGACAGAGAAATGTTTGCCTATTTGGATGGAATTGTTTTTTACTTTGACATCTGACATAGAAATGAACTCCTTGATATTAAAAAAATCCTATTTATTAAAGAAATAGGATTTTTAGATTGTCCAAGATAAATCTTGGACTCCAATATTATTAATCACACCAAAAAGTACTACCTTCACACAAAAATATTGTTTGTTATGAAATTATTTAGTATTCTTTCTTTTAAAAGAATTGAATTAACAGTCTGGAAGCATGGTGGTAGAGGAAAAATAACAACCCTTCATGTCCCCAAAATTTCAAAAGAGATAATCCATAAAATTGGCATTGTGCTCGATCACAATGTTATAAACAATCCCGACTATGATAAGGGGCTTGTCTTGGCAAAAATAGAAAAATTACTACCTTAATCAAAAATTTAATAAATCAAATCACACTTTTTTTTGAACTAATGTTGACTAACATTAGGATAAAAATGACGACTCTCGCCACGTCGCCAAACAAGTCGAGAAGTGTTTAACATGCGTACTATAACGCAAAACTTGTCCAATGTCACCAACACAACAACTGTTATGGCAAAGATGACAAACGGTTATTTTCATCTGACATGTTGGAGTCCAAAGCTTTAGCTTTGGACTGTATAACGATGAGTGCTTCGCTAAGGGAACGAGAAAAAATCCTATTTCTTAAAGAAATAGGATTTTTAGATTGCTCAGGAAAAATCACACCAAAAAGTACTACCCTCACCCACCGTACTTTCTATACCAATGCCACCTTCGTTAAGGGCAACCACTTCAGTAGGGGCGGGCAACCACAAGGGATTGCCCCTACACCCGCCC
>JSZA02000397.1 GCA_000785145.2 Candidatus Thiomargarita nelsonii | reverse complement strand
CCCCTACCAAAAATCACGGTTCACGTAGGGGCAATCCTTTATGGTTGCCCTCAAGATCCCTACGGGATTGCCCGATGTTACCTCCAAGATCCCTCCTTAAGGTTTCTCCTGGCGTCGAAAGGACAGTCTCGGGACAGGCTTAATGGCATTGAACCCAAGGATGCTATTAATAAATATTATTTATTAATATAAAATACAGGTTTTGACTTATCCGCGCGAACCGACGTAAGTTGTAATTAAATCTCTGTAACAAAAGGAGTCCAAGATTTATCTTGGACGTCGGCTCGACCAAAATAGTTAGTACAACGGATTGACGTTGTTACATTTTACCCAGGCGACGCGAGCTGGCGAGGTAGATTTAGCCATGGAACACATCAAACACGCACAAAATGATGACCTGATCTTATTTACTTATTTACTTATTTACTTATTTACTTCGTTACTTCTTCGTTTGATAAATCTCGTCAAAATAAACATCAACAAACTGTCAATAATATGGTATCTTTTAATGCCATTAAAAATGGTCTGGTCAATGTTTTCTATCATGGCGAGCCAATTCAAAAGCTTATGGAAACATTGTGTTGGGTTACGTTATTGAGCTAACCCAACCTACCAGGCTAATGGCAGCCAGTGCCCAGAAAAAAATCCGTTTATACCGTAAATCTGCTGTACTAACCAGCTACAGCATTGGTGAACAACGGAAATAATACAACTGATTACAAGCTAACAACGGATGGGAAGAATCTGATTAGATTGTTTAATGTAGTTAGAAAAAAATTGTTAAAAGGAAAATAGCTTTTTGTGTTTAAATAAGTTCTTTGGTGTAACTCATTTGATCGTACACTCATTTAGTCGCATTCATTGAGGTGCCTTCTGCAATCGGAGCCTTATGCTGCTAAAACCCAACTAAAAAAACTAGGGTGGGTGCCGACAATAAAAGGTTAAAATAAGGAGAAGTATAGTATGGCTTATCGTGATTTTTCGGTAAAGAAAGTTAAAAAGGTTTTTGGGTTAACTGAAAAGCCAAGAAATTTATTTAATGAGTTGGGAGAAACAGAACCCAGTGATTGGCTAAAAGAGACTTTGGAGATTGGATATTATTTTTGGTTGTGTCACGACAGGTGAGGATTGGCAATTTTTGAAGTTAGATGGGAATGATATTTTGATGGATATTAGAAGATATTATATAAGTGAACTAAAAAATATTATTTGGATTTTCCAATCTATTGTTGACAATTATAAAACCCAAAATGGCTAACTTTGCGTTAATGTAGTCAACATGGCGATGCTATGAACTTAAGCCAAAAACTATCAGCGAGCGTAGCCAGGATATCATTCCGGGTGCGTCCTACGCACCGTCTTGTAAGGTATAATTTATCCACATTGACAAAAGGTTCCGAGGCAAAAGTTTTTGCGGAGCAAAAACTTTTGCCTCGGAAGTAGGACGCACCCTACGCTTCAATGCCATATCGTATCGGGCAACCACAAGGGATTGCCCCACCTCGGGTTGGTTGCCCGATACGATATGGCATTGACCCTACGCTTGCTGTGTCTAAGGGTTTTCGTACTTATGTGTCTGGTGATGTGACTGTATATGATAATTCTGGGCATTTGGAAAATATGTCGTTTGTTTTTTTGCCTATTTCTGATATTCTGGTTGATGTAAGAATTCATGGTGTTAAGCTTTTGATATATGTTAAACATCCGCCGGAGATAAAAATGTATTATATTATTTTTAAAATTTTGATGATTTCGTCAAAACCATCACTGAAAAAATTTTAAAGCCGCCCGTTGTTTTTGAGCAAAATCCAAAACGGATGCGTCAATATGAACAGATTGGTAGTTCCATACTTGCCAATCTGTTATCCGATGGAACATTGCGTAGCTTAGCGGTGTTGACTGCCCTTGAGACGGTGGAACCGCACTCGCTTGTTGTCATTGAAGAATTTGATAATGGACTACATCCGAGTCGGATTCAAGCTTTAATCAAGGCTATTGTTGATTGTTGTCAACGTCAATTGATTAATGTTGTAGTGACGACTCACAATCCGGCAACGCTACGTTATCCTGAGTTACGAGGACAACTTGGTGAATTGGTGACACGCCGTGTGATTGAGCAGTATTTAGTGCCCAATTTTGAACTAGAACGTCAGAAAGAGGCTTTGGGCTAAAAAAATTGCCTTAAGTCACCACCAACGATTGTGAACAACGTTTAAAAGACGAACGTAAAAGCCCCAATTATTCCACACTATTTTTTATCTGAAAAAGGAGTTTAATATGGGTATTGAATTTGAAAATGAAGTACTTGATGAAGAGGAGTCAGATATGGGTTCAGTAAACCATAGTATAACTGCTGGCAGAATTGCGGGTTTGCTATTCAATGATGAAAGATTTGAGGTAATGCCAGAATTAAGCTTGGATACAACCCAAATTGATTTAAAACGTTTTAATCTCAAGGCTAAAGACGAATTAGTACCAGACATAAGTATTTACACAGGACTACCACCAATACCGGATAACGAGATTGAGGATGATATTTTAAAAGCTTCTCAAATGCCTGATTTAGCCATTGAGGTACTTTCACCAAGACAGTCCATTGGTGAACTGATTAGGAAAATCAAGGCTTATTTTTCTCTTGGTATAAAATCATGTTGGTTGGCTATTCCTTCAATAGAGACTATAGATGTTTACTCAAAACCAAACCAGCATAAAACCTTTGATATGAGTGATACTGAGTTGGTTGATGAGGTGATGGATATTCATTTACCTATTCAGAAGGTGTTTAAAAAACATTTTCAGAAGGTAGCTTAAAAAATCTAAAAACATGGCTTGCGTAATTCTGTCAATTTGTTGTATAGTTCGCTCCGCCTGGGTTAAATGTATATTAATTTTACTCTGACTCAATTATTTGGATGATCGTTAAACTCAGCCCCTTATGTCGCCATAAGGGGCTGGTCTTCAAAACAGTGCCTTCGAGTTTCCACCTCACACGGCTCCTCTAGTGGAAATTTCGTCCCCATTCCCAGAGAACTTGTATTATTATGTACCCTCATCAACAGACAAACCCCGAAGTTCGCTCCGTCTGGATTAATGTAGGGTGCGTCCTACGCACCGTCTTGTCAGGTATAATTTATCCACATTGACAAAAGGTTCCGAGGCAAAAGTTTTTGCGGAGCAAAAACTTTTGCCTCGGAAGTAGGACGCACCCTACGCTTGCTTTTAGAGATGAATAACTTAGCCAATACCTTCGCCAATTGAAAAAGTCGTTTAATCCTGTACAAATATTGTAACTCGATTAGCAAGAGCGTATAATACCGTTCTCAAGCATGAGAGTTTCTAGGTAACGATATGATAGAAAATGAACCTCAAATACCACAGCTTCAGAGTATTACCGTAAAGGGCTGATGCAAATAACGTCCGAGAATATCTGGAAGATTGTCGTGTTTATCACTTTCATGATACCAGTGCTAGTGCT
>JSZA02000307.1 GCA_000785145.2 Candidatus Thiomargarita nelsonii | reverse complement strand
GTTTTTTTTGGGTTGGAGTACAAAGCTTTAGCTTTGTACTGTCTGACAAAGCTAAAGCTTTGTACTCCAAAAAAACAAATTGACAGAGTACTAGGGCATTGCCCCTACAATAAATCACGTATCCTGTAGGGCAATGCCATTAAATTAAGGGCAATCCTTTATGGTTGCCCCTACATAAATGCGGTCCTTTGTAGGGGCAATCCCTTGTGGTTGCCCTTAACTTAATGGCATTGATCCTGTAGGGGCAATCCTTTATGGTTGCCCCTGTTAGGCTCAATCACTGATCTCTTCCTCACTTTCCTCAGTCGAGACAGTAGGAACAGCAACCACCCGAAAACCAACATTATCATACATACTGTACGAATGCCCCCGATTACGAATAGCAACGCGACAAAGTTTCGGATCGAGAAACCAAGAGCCGCCACGCAGTACCCGATAATTGCTCTTCTTTTTGTCCACACAGCCTTGCTCGCCTCCAAGATATCTAAATTGATAGGCTGAGCAAGTCCATTCCCAAGCATTTCCCACCATATCGTATAATCCAAACGGATTCGGCTTAAAAGAACCCACAGGGGCTGTTTGCAGATTACTCCATTGACTCCCGCTGCCCGCACAATTAGCGCGATTAGAGCCAATCTCCCACCCATAAATCGTTTCTGTCCCTGCGCGTGCGGCATATTCCCATTCAGATTCGGTGGGTAAACGATAATGTCGTCCAGTTTGCACACTCAACCATTCCGCATAAAGCGTTGCCTCTTGCCAAGAAACCCAAATCACTGGGCGATTATCTCCTCCCCAACCACTATCATCTGGCTTTCTATGTCCCGTTACTTTAACAAAGCGATCATAGTCCTCAAAAGTGATCTCATAGAGCCCCATCGCAAAGCCCTCTACAGTAACTTCATGCACCGGTTGTTCATCCGTATTACCAATGCCCTGAATATCTCCCATTTTAAACTGCCCAGCGGGAATCCAGACCATTTCAGGTCCTGAGCCTCCCTTTGGAAAGCGATCACGGAAAATTTGACCCGCCCTAAAGCTATTAGGCGTAAACTCAATGCGGGGAACAAATTTTTTTATTTTACCATTCTCCTTTGGCGCAGAAGGACGAGATTGCACCCAAGCCTCTAACTCAGATAAATTCGTCGGTGCGCTTGGATTGATCAAAGTTAAACTGGCTAAATAGCGCTCCGCTTTGTTTTTTTGTCCCCTCTCCAAGGCGCGTTTTATCCATTGGATATAACGATCCTCAATTTTTTTCAAACCCTCTAATCCCTTTTCCTTATCTATTTCCAAGAGTTCTTTATAACAAGATAAGGCGGTGCCACCTTTGCCACTGGTTAAACGATTGGCTTGAAAATGCTTTTCGCATTCTTTCAACTGTTGCGAAATTTTTGACTCTGGAACACCACATTTTCCAAAACAAATAGACTTTATTAATGAGGAAGCGTGCCAAGGCACTGGTTTGCCCTCCGCCTCCATTTCTGTTTTCACCTTTGTAAACAGATAGGAGATATTCAAATAAGCCTTATCACGTAAAGCCGTCAACAAGTATTGGGTATAAAGACTATTTTTCGCCCCGCCTCCAGAGTAAGCAATCAGAGTCTCTTTCGGAGGGCCTATTTTCGCCAAGCCTTTTTTTAATTTGATGTGCTTTTTATAGGGATTATCCCGATTGGCATCAAGAATGAGGATATTGGTACCTTCACGATTAGTCATTTCTCGCAAGACAAAAGCGAGATCAAAAGCTTCAAATTCAATATCGGCTTCAGTTCTGATGTTTATCCATCGTGGCACTAAATAATTCTGGTTGTCATGCTGTAAAGCATACCCAGAAAAATAAAATAATCCCATGTCACCCTGACGCAAACGTCGCCCAAATTCATGCACAACGTCTTTCATTATTTTTTCGTTGACATTGAGCTTTAAGATGACTTGAAAGCCTAACTTTCTAAGCATCTTTGCCATAGCCTGGGCATCATTCACAGGCTGAGACAGTGAGGCTATGTTTTTGTAGTCCCCGTTACCAATCACTAAAGCGAGACGCTTGGCATGTACGGGTGTCAAAAAAATCATCAAAAAAATGAAAAATGTGAATGTCGTTTTTATTGTCATTGTTTATTGTCTAAATTTTCCTTATTGTGAGTTAATAGCACTCTAATTCCAACACAATCAATAACTACAGGGATTACATTTAAGAATGGATAAGTCAAAACATAACCAGCACTCAATGCCATTAAATTAAGACGGCCTGTAGGGTGGATTAAGCGATAGCGTATCCACCGATATTTACTCAATGCCATTAAATTAAGACGGCCTGTAGGGTGGATTAAGCGATAGCGTATCCACCGATATTTACATAATGGTGGATACGCTCCGCTTAATCCACCCTACATGTATGGTTTTTTGCTTAGATACCTCCTTTCTGGGAGCATCGATCGGACAGGCTTAATGGCATTGAACCAGAGCTGGGTTTGGGTTTATCCTTTCTTAAATGTAATCCTTGTAGTTATTAAGGTTTTGGCAAATATCTGGCGTTTGGAAACCCGCGCCACTTGAGCAACAGATTTGCGAGCTTATGTGCATCTAAGTACCGTTTTTCCAACAAAGTTTGCTCAGTGGCAGTCAAACTAGCTTGGCTGTTTTTTTCCAACAACCGACTGTATTGTTCCTGATGCTGCTGGCTTATCGTACTGCGAGCAATGTTCCACAGAGCGTCATCATCTAATTTTTCCAATGCGAGCCATATTTCACGCATGGATTCAGGTAAATCCTCTGGCAAAGATGGAACATTGGCATTTAGGAGCTGTAAAACGGCACTCTCCAGTGAACGGCGAGTAAGTACCGTAAAGCGTTGCAGACGCTGGTACAATTGTTCTGGCATGTGAATGACTAAAGTGGATTCGCTCATCATCGTGATTAACTCCTACTAAAATATTTGTTCTCGTTCCCAACAGGAGGTTGGGAGTTCCCTAATCCCAATAACTGTGTTGATAATGGTGACGAATAAGTGTATCTTTCGTCACCAAGGTTGATTGATTTATCGCTGCTTGGGCAACAATAATGCGATCAAATGGATCTCGCGTCCATATTAGTTCAAGGGCAGACTCAATGACCTTGATATGATCTAAATCGCATATCCTTAATTATAGCGTATGTTTCAGGGTTTCAATGATTGTTTTGCCGGAATTTTGCAAGCGTCCAATTTCATGCAAGTATCCTAATTCAAGCAACACCATCGGAGAAATACGCACAGGATTATTTTCAATCAGTTTGAGCGTATCAGTAGGAAACTTTTTAAATTCATCAATATATAACCAAACGATAGCGTGTGTATCTAAATAAATCAACTGTTCCATTCTTTAGCCCAATGCCATTAAGTATCGCGAAAATTCCATACATGTAGGGTGGATTAAGCGGAGCGTATCCACCTGATTAATATATAAGTTTTGGTGGATACTCGACAGGCTTAATCCACCCTACATA
>JSZA02000398.1 GCA_000785145.2 Candidatus Thiomargarita nelsonii | reverse complement strand
GATTGAGCGACAACTCCATCGCAGACGCTGCGCTAGTCAAACACAATAGTAGTAGGCTTGATATGCAAACCTTGAAATATTTCATCATTTAAAATCCTCAGTTATCAAAATGTCCAGCCAACACAATAACAGGCTGTTACCTAGACTATTTAGTGGCCACATTTTATAAATCAAGGCAAGGCTAAATTTCTGCATTGCTCAGTCTTAGAGCGATAAAATTCTCTTGAGTTTGATATTGCCAAGCCGGTTTGGGTTTTTTGTCAAAAAAATAATGCACGGCGTTATGCCGTAGGGGCAACACCCTAGTGGTTGCCCTTATATCCCATGTTTATTTAAAATGCTTTATTGAAGTGATTTTTTTCTCGAAGGCGAAAAGAAAAATGCCTGTTTTATATCTAAACCAAAAAAATTTTTATCATGTATTTCAGCAATTTTCTTTCCGACTGGCAGAAATTGATTTATTGCTGATAAAGTTTCAGAGACAAAAGTTTTCGCGGTACTTATGCGAAAACTTTTGTCTCTGAAGTTGTCTTGGTTTATAACGACAACACGAGATAAGGATATAAGTTCATCCTTATTGAGTTTAGTCGTCAATTGTTCGGTAATGATTTTTAATGCTTGTTGTTTATTGGCATCAATCCACCTAGCAGAGACCAAAACGTCCCATAGCGAGCCATCTCTGAGAAATAAGGCAAAAAGTTTAAATTCACCCTTTTGATTGGCAAGGTACTTTTCAATTTTAATCATTTTCTGATTTAATTTATTCATAGTACTATTTTACTAACCAATGCTAAAAAGGCCCAATTCGCTAAAATCTTTATCCATCGTGATAATCATTCGATTTTGAATGTCTAACTTATATAAATCAAGTCAGACATTCAAAATGGATTAAAGTTTTATACCGAACTCACCGTCTCCCTATTCGACAGCGTTCCCTTAAAAGCCACAATTTCAGCAAATTGCTTAATTCGCACTTCTCCATCAGGAAAATGGGCAATAATATCAAGTCTTCCACCCCTCGCTTCTATATAACGGCGTAGCGTACTAATATACATATCCGTGCCACGTTCTAACTGAGAAATACTTGCTGGTTCAATATGCAAGAGGTTTGCTAATTGCTCCCGAATGGGCGTGTCGGCTAATGCACGTTGTGTACGCGCTTGGACGCACGCCATCGTTTCTGTTGAACTGGCATTGTGCAAATTGAGATTGTCCACTTTCAACCTTTTTTCCACTTCTTCAAGGCTAGGGGGCGGTTCACCTTCAAAAGTTTTATTTTCATCTCTGGTGTCAAATTCAAGTGGGTTATATAGTAAACGCTCATCCTCCTTATCGAATGGCTTTGAAGCCGCAAGCAGGACAGAAGCATAATCTGAAAATAGCTCTTTTTCTTCCTCCTCACTCAGGTGAGGTATTTTTGAATCATTATGGAAATAATCGGTCATGTTTATACCTCTTTCATAGAATAACGTCTGGGGTAATGCTTGGAGGTCTTAAATGTAAACCCATGCCGTTGGTAAATTTTTACCAGATGTTCCAATGGCTCCACTAATACTAAATGTTTTTTACCCAGTGCTCTGGCATATTCCGTTCCAGTTTTTATGGCTATGGTAATGATTTTTCCTTCTAAGGGATGTTTGATAGGTGAACCTTGCAAACGATAAATGGCATTATGTGCAGGGCCTTTTGAAGGTTTACCTATTGCTAATCCACACAGAATATTGTCACTCCATATAGCAAGCTCAAATCTACTGGGCACGTTAGACATTTCTCGTATTGTATTAACCCAATTCCAGAACAACTCTTCCTCGGTGAAACGCTTTCTCTCGGCTAACCTTGGACACCATTCTTTTTGCCAAGCTTTTAATGCGTTAATGTCTATGTGGGACAATTGTACCGGTTTTTGAAATCTATCAGTTAACTCTTTCTCGACTTTTTGATAGACCTTATTTCTAAGCTCGTTATATTGTTTTTTAGCTTCCTTATAGTTCAAATTCTAACCCCCCCCTTGGGGCTTTTTTTTTTGATGGGTATTTATACTCATCCTACACTAATTTACTGACTAAACGTTAAAATTTCAATATCTGTACGGTTGCCGTCGCACCGCTAAAGTCCCCCAAATCCACAATGCCATATCGTGCCGCCTACGAGGTTGCCCAAACCTGCTCCGGTTAATTTAAAAATTAAAAAATTTACCCAAGAATTATCGAAAAGAAACTAACGTTTTGATTTTTTTTTATAAATAATGAAATAGTGCGACAAAAAGAAGACGAGCGAAAGCCTTAAGCCAATATTTTCATTGTGAACTGTTATCTCTTAACTTACAAGGGCGTAAATTTTTTTAATTATATCATTTTTGTTTTAGGGTGGGAAATGTGGGTTCTTAAATGTAATCCTTGTAGTTTATTAGGGGTGTTGCAAAATCAAAAACAATAACTACAGGGTGAGTAGGTAAGAATGGATAAGTCAAAAACAAAAGAATACGGAGTACAACAAGCGTTGTACTCCTGCACGATTACTGACGCTCAAAAGCCCCAAGATCAATAGCCCCGCCAACAATACGAGGATTACCATCAAGATCAACTTCAACTTCAACCACACTATCATCACCGACATCAATAGCCGGAGAATCTGAGCGTAAATGGAAATCTCCATTTTCAGCATCTACGAAGCGTGGCTCGCCCATGATGATGTGGGTGCCCAAATCAAGTGCGCCTGATATGTTATTGACAAGGGTGTAGTCCACATGCAAGTCTCCATTAAATGGTGTAATGTCATTGGCTTCTTCGCCTGCTTTATTTTGTGCGAAGATGGTGTTTAGAATAGTGCCTTTGCCATAAAATCCGCCGCCATTGTTATTGACGATGGTGCTGTTGACGATGGTACTCTTTCCACTCTTTTCACAAAAAATAGCCCCACCATTTTCAGCAATATTTTGGGTGAATGTGCTGTTGATTATGGTGGCAGAACAATAAACCGCTCCGCCATTCTCAGATGCACTATTATTGGAAAAAGTACTATTGGTAATATTACCTGAGTTATAAACAGCACCGCCAACAAAAGCACTATTATTGATAAAAATACAATTAGCAATACTTACTTTTCCATTACCATAAATTGTACCCCCGTTACGAGAATATCCATTTTGAAAAGACAGCCCTTCTATCGCCACTGAACCATCAGCCGACACAGTTAAAATTCCAAGTTTTGTTGGCTTTTCTTGATAACATTGTGGTCTTTCCCAGCTACCGGGTGCCTCCCAAATACCACCAGCCTCTTCACACTGCCCGCTGTTTTCAATCCCATCTATCCTTTTAGCACCACCATCAAAAACCGTCACAGCCGCATCATCACTCTGCTTTTTAAATCCACTATCCCAACCACCAGAAACCTTAATCCCATGTTTAAACGTCTTACTGCTAGGAATTTCCAGCCCATTACACTCATAAGTCCCTTTCTCAATGCGAATCTCATCCAAATCCTGAG
>JSZA02000308.1 GCA_000785145.2 Candidatus Thiomargarita nelsonii | reverse complement strand
TCCTCATTTTAATTTTATCTATTCAGGTTTTTGGATTATCATCATTGGTTATCTTGGGCGGTTTATTTTCATTTCAGAAAAATTGATTTCAAATTCTATCAAACAGATTCCGCTTTCTTATGAAGAATCTGCTAAACTGATCGAAGCAAACTTTTTTTGACGAGTCAGGAAAAGACTATTTCCCTTGATCTCAGAGGGGTAGTCGCTTTAAGCGTTTTATTTGCGGGACATAAGATTTTAATTAGACAAAAGTGGAGTTGAGATTAATGCCGATTGTATCTTTACAAAATATTTCAAAATCCTTCGGAAAGACACCTATTATTAATAATATCTCTTTGAATTTTAGCAAAGGTAAATTTACCTGTCTTTTGGGAAGTTCTGGCAGCGGCAAAACGACAATTTTGTTTTTGAGATTGACGGACATCAAAATAAATACCCCAACCAACTTTCAGGTGGTCAACAGCAGTTAGTTGCCATTGCCCGAAGTCTGGTTCTCAATCCCCAAATTCTTTTGTGAAAGAGTTTATCGAAATCTAAAACCCGACGATCCGCACACCTTTATCCACAATCGGAATAGCTTATCATAGCAAGCGTAGGGTCAATGCCATTAAGTTAAGGTTTTTTTTTGTAGGGTGGGTAGAGCTTCGCTACACCCACCATTGTTATAAATTTCAAATGTTTGGTGGGTTTCGCTCTACCCACCCTACAATATCTCTTAACTTAATGGCATTGGGTTTGCAACCCCATCCGTGACGTTTCAGATCGCTCAGGTACGCAAGATTTAACGTTTTGGACGGGGAGGGGATATCAAACCCGTCCTGCACAATAAAAAAACCAAACCGATAAAGCCTAAAATTTTGAAATAAATCTATGTTATACTACCCATTTTTTTAAACAAAAGAGGAGACTTTCTGAAAATATTAACCCATTTCCTAGCCATAGCAATGGCAATGCTATTGTCTTCAGTACAAGCAGAATTATGTCCCGTCCCAATCTTATGACGAGGCGACAGGAGATGTAACAATACCGTGTGTCATCAGAGAGGGCGTGCAATTCAGTCTTGAGCTTGAGTCTGCCACCCCAAAAGGTGCCCTTGAGGGGGGATTTTACTGGAAATTAGCGAATTTTGGTGTCAATCCTTGTCAATGGGCACCCGGTTCGTGTGCCACACTGGGAGATATGTTTGATCTCACCCTACCTCTCACAATCGGTGAACCGGGCATCAAATTGTTTGCCGGGCTGCATTTTTATCTGGGTGACATGGATGGATTTTATTGGCAATATGATTTCCATGATGTCGTGGACACGGAAAATGTGGTTTCCCTTAAAAAGGGAACGCCCAATCCTAATGGCAGCTTTAATTCACTTTACACCTTTGAAGGAGATTTCGCTCATTTAGAACTCGACAAATTTTATGATTTTCATATGGGTGAAGGTGTCATACCGCCTCAAGCAAAGCTTGAAGTGGATGACGAAATCATCCTGCGAATTTTCCACTTTAATGATCTGCACCACGAGTTAAGAACGCTGCATAATAAAAAAGGTGAGACGCACCGTTTTTCCCAAATGGTGAAGATTGTCAAGGATGCCAAAGCCAATGCGGCGGGCTAGATGCCTCAGTCATTGGTAATCATGAGCTAGATCGTGGCACAGCCCTGCTCGCAAAAGCCATTCGACAGGATGCGACATTTCCCATCCTTTCCGCCAACTTGTACGGTTCCCAATATTTGACTTCGGATCATTATCATCCCGCTATCATTGGTATAGCAAAGGGCTTGCGAATTGGCATTATTGGTTTGACTACAAAGCAGGAAACTCTCCTAAAAACGGAGGAAGAGCCAATACTGGATGCTGGCGAACTGTTAAAAAGCTTAGAAAACACTTTGTCTTATGTTGAGCCATTGGCAGATGTCATTATTTTGTTGACTCATGTTGGTTACAACGGAGAACGCGATCTTGCATATGCCGATTAATACTGAGGGGCTGAACGTTGTTGATAAGTCGGTGCCTATCCTAGAGGCCACCGCCATTAAGTTAAGGATAAATGCCCGCAATCGTGGTATTCGGAGTCCAAGATTTATCTTGGGAGAGCCGACGCCCAAGATAAATCTTGGACTCCTAAATACCTTAACTTAATGGCATTGATCCTAGAGGCGGGAGCAAAGGGTAGCCACTTGGGTGAGGCCGTTTTCTCACTGCTACAAACGCAGGAAGGTTTACGTTCACAATTGACAGCCCATCTGATTCCATTGAAAAAGCGCGATGATAGAGTGAGTCCAGACGATCCAAACTATGACAATTTTGAACATGACGACGATCTCGACATAGCATTTGAGAACACCATCATGGCACCGCTGTATGCCATGTTAGACGATAAATTGCGGGAAATCATCGGAGTGGCAGGTAGTTCAAAAGAACTCTCGACCGAAAAAAATATTGCTGATCGCTACGTTGGCGAGACGATCATTGCCAATTTTATGAATGATGCCATTGTCGCACAAAGTGCTCACTTTCCAGTGAAAGAGGGTCAAAGTCAGCAAGTGGACATTGCAATATTCAATGCCACCGGTATCAGCGGCGGTGTGGAACCCAATTCCCAGATCAGCTTTAATGATTGGTATAGTGTGATGCCTTTTGCCGACATGATTGTGGTGACGCAGATGACAGGTGCCCAGATAAAAGAGATGGTGATGAACAACGCGCAGCGTATTGTGCGCCCCGAAGAATTGGAAGGCGACAATGCTTTGGATTTAAAAGGCTATATTTCGCGTGGCTTCCTGCATTTTTCTAAGGGACTGCGCTATACCATCAAATTAAATAGTGATGCCACGACTGCCCAAGACATTATGTTGAATGATAAACCGATTGAGGCTCAATTGGATGAAACTTTCAATGTCGCTTTTAGCGATTACATTATCTTGCGTGGTGCAGAGGGTTGGAATGGTGAGAAAGTTGGCGCCGGTTTACCAGATGAAGTGATGGGTTTAGATCTCACCTCTTTGCCTAAGAATGACACGGGTTTGGTTTATCGCAATGAAATCATTGCCTTTATTAAAGAGCATAGCATTGTGGATGAAAGTACCGGTGCCGTTAAGGATGGGCGATTGCAAGTGATACCGTAGTGTAGGAGCCATTTAACATATAAGTGCGTGAAATCCCATATCCCTTATTTATCCATCCTTTTATAATTACAGTATTATTATTTCCAGTCGTAGATTGGCACTAAACTTGCATATTCTTAACAGAACGAGTAGGAGTCCAAGATTTATCTTGGACATCCAAAGAAGGAAAAACGTATAATGCCTTTTGAAAATTTTGACGATGACACTAATAGTAAACCCCTATCAGAAATCAACATGATCCCATTGATCGATGTCATGTTAGTATTACTGATTTTGTTTATTATCACCGCCCCTTTATTCACACCTCATGCCGTCAAAATTGAAGTGCCTCAAGCGTCTAGCCAAGAAAGCCCTGATAAACCTGAAAATATCGCCCTAGCGATTGATGAA
>JSZA02000305.1 GCA_000785145.2 Candidatus Thiomargarita nelsonii | reverse complement strand
ATCAGGTGAGTAAAACACATTGGCGGGTTTGAAATCCAAATGCGCGATACCATTTTGATGACTGTATGCCAGTGCCTCAGCCATATCCTTGATGATCGACTTGGCTTCGATGAGGGATATGCCATTTTTGTGACTTTCAATGAATTTCTTTAATGGAATTCCCTTTAATAATTCCATCACCATAAAATAGGTTTCACCGATGCTATCTAAGTTATGCGCTTTGACAATATTAGGATGAGTGAGCCTTTTATAGCGGTCAAATTCACGTACCAATGCTTTTAGCGCATCAGGATGTCGCTTGAAATCTTGATTTAAAAACTTGATGGCTACATGGCTATTGCGTGCATCCCCTGCCTCCTGAATCAAGTCGATGGCTTTCCATACCACGCACATGCCACCCTCGCCAAGCTGTTCTACCAAGCGATAATTGTTACGGATGACCAGCCCCCGTTCGGGCTCTCTCTCCTCACCCTCCTCCCATTTTAAATTTGCCATAAATTATAAGTTGTCAGTTATTAGTTATCACTTATCATAACTAGGTTGGAAAGCAAATAGGATTTTTCATCCTGAATACGATCTGCGTTGCAGGACACGGAGCGTCCCTGAACAGAGCAAAGGAACGAGAAACAGGCATCATAGTTGGCAATCATGGCGCCCACGGGGCTACAGATTTGTTTATATAATCCCGATTTGATAATGTCGAGCGATTTTTCAAAATCATCGAATAAGTCTTGTTTGGAGACATTAGATTCCATTTTTTGGATTTCTTGATGCCTTTAGGTTTTGGTTGGATTTCTGCGAATAAGGTTTTTAGGCAGTTCTGGGCTTGTTCGCTTTGTTTGATCGTTTCCTCCATCACTTGTGCAAGCAGTGATGTGTCTTGTTGCTTTGGCATGTTGTTCTCCATAATACAAGATAAATCTTGGACTCCGAAAAGTTTGTTGCGGGAAGGTTCGGTACCGTTATCAGTTATCATATAGATTGTTTAGGAGCGTGCATAAAATAACCTAGTGCAGGAGGGCTTCACTGCGTCAGTCTTTATCAAATCTTCATACCACCCTTTAGTACAACGGATTTGGGGAGATCACTACTTGAATAATAAATATTATAACCCCAAAATGTTAATCTTCCTTTCAAAAAATCCGTTGACTCCCCTAATCCGTTGTACTAGATGGATGGTATGGATATTTGAGTGCGACACTGACGCAGTGAAGCCCTCTTGCACTAGTCAACTTTAGGGCAACCATAAAGCCTTATTAGTTCTACTTTGTTAGATTATCACTCGATGTTCAAGTTTTTTGCTCTTGACATCAAAGTCACTTGGAGTCCAAAGCTTTATCTTTGGACTAGCCCACTACCAGTCCAAAGCTAAAGCTTTGAACTCCAAGTGCTTTTTATGTCAAGCTCAAAAAACTTGAACATCGAGTTATCATAAATTTTCGTCGGGTGGATACGCTATCGCTTAATCCACCCTACAAGCCATTGATTTTTTTAAATGTGACAAAGTAGAATACTTTTTAGTGAGCCTATTGGTGAAGTCGTTATTAATGAAGCTGAGATACAACAATGGATACCACAACGAGCTATCGAGACATTATAAAGCAAGTTATCTTAAAATATGCCCAATTTCGTCCATCAGATGGATCCATTCGACTCGATCCCGTTTTTGATGAAAAACAAAAAGTGAAAAGGGTAAAAAAAAGAGGGCTAAGTCCACGCGGCACCGAACACGACTAGACGAAATCCGAGGTAGTGGAGCTGGCTGCCTGAGGTGCCGTAGTAACGATTGGCGCAGCGGCAGTAGCCCGGGTAGGTGATCCACGAGCCGCCACGCAACAGCCGATAAGGATCCTCCCCCTCCCATACACTGCTATCACTAGGTGCCCCCTCATAGTTATCATGCCAAGAATCAGCACACCATTCCCACACGTTTCCCAGCATATCGTACAATCCAAAAGCATTCGGGGGAAAGCTTCCAACATCGGTTGTTTTCTTATGATTCCAACCGTTGTTGGCTAATTTGCTGGTAATCGTCTCACCACAGTAAAAGGGTGTCGTTGTCCCAGCACGAGCGGCATATTCCCATTGTGTTTCACTGGGCAAACGATAGGTTCTGCCCGTCATTTCGGACAGTCGCTTACAAAATTCTACGGCATCATGCCATGAAACCTGTTCTACCGGGCGATTTTTTCCTTTGAACCAAGACTTGAAGTAAGATGGATTCTTGCCCATCACCGCTTCATATTGTGCCTGTGTGACGGGGTATTTGCCCATATAGAAGGGTTCTAGCGTGACTTGGTGTTGGGGGCCTTCATTACGGTTTCGGTATTTTTCCGTTTTAGGTGAACCCATCAGAAAGCTGCCCTCTGGAATATAGACCATTTCCAGCGTGATACCTTTGCCCAAATCTTCGCTCTGGTAGCGGGCTTTTTTGGGGGTGCGCTTGAGGATTATTCCCCATGCCTTTACGGTGATGATTTCAAATTTAAAGAGTTTCCCTTTCTTTTCTTCTTCCGCCTGTTGTCGTCTTTGCTCAATTTTCGTCGCACGATATTTAGCCCACGCAACAACCAGAGCATTTACCCACTTTTTTTCTTGAAAAAGCTCATCTAAAAATTGACGAGCCGTTAAGGTTCTCTTTTTTCGTTGAAAAGCTAAAGCATGTAAAAGTGCCTTATTTTGTTTTTTTGTTAAACCCTTAATGGGTGTTGGGGTGAGCTTTTCATATTCAGCCGTGGTTGCTTTTTTTCTATTAAAAGGGTGTTTTCCTGACAATAACTCATAAGTCACACAAGCTAACGCATAAATGTCATCACGCGGATCGGGATCCAAATTTAATAGCATTTCATTGCTGGCATAAGCGTCAATTAATGCGCCCAAGCTACCCGGATCAATTCGGGTTTCATCCCGTTCCGATTGTTTCAAAGGTCGGGTAATTCCAAAATCGATGACTTTGGCAGTCTTCGTATCGGGCTCATAAAATACATTAGCGGGTTTGAAATCCAAATGCGCGATGCCTTCTTGATGGGCGTATGCCAGTGCCTCTGCCATATCCTTGATGATCGGTTTGGCTTCGATGAGGGATATGCCATTTTTGTGACTTTTAATGAATTCGTTTAATGGAATTCCCTTTAAAACGCCCAGACTACCCTCACCAAGCTTTTCTTCCAAGCGATAATTGTCACGGATGACCAGCCCCGGCTTGGGCTCTATCTCATCATCGTCCTCCCATTGGACGAATTGTTTTTGCTCTTCAGCCGCCGCCTTCGGTTTTTCAATTTCTAGCAGTCGTCTTTTTTCCTCAGCTTGTTCTAGCAGTCGTATTTTTTCCTCAGCTTGTTGCAGTGCCAATTCCGCTTGTCGTCTTTGCTCAATTTCAATTTTCGTCGCACGAGATTCAGCCCCAGCACTTTCCCGCTTTTTTTCTTGAAAAAGCTCAGCTAAAAATTGACTCGCCGTCAGCGTTCTATCATTCCGTTCAAAAGCTAAAGCACGAAAAAGTGCCTGATTTTGTTTCTTGTTTAATCCATTAATGGGGTTGGGAGACAGCTTCTGATATTTCGCAATGGTCGCTTTTTTTCTTTGAAAGGGATGTTTTCCTGACAGTAACTGATAAGTCACGCAAGCTAA
>JSZA02000368.1 GCA_000785145.2 Candidatus Thiomargarita nelsonii | reverse complement strand
CTTAAAACGGGTTTGATCGCCAATGCACTTTATATATTTGAAGCTAAAAAGAGTACGGGGGATTATCATAACATGGGGGCGTGAAAGGCAAAAGGGGGTTTAAGGTGAATATTTTTTTAAATTTTCAGGTTTTAGCTCTTTTGGGTTTTGGACAAGTTTCGTTTTTGTATTTTTCCACAGGAATATGACATCGAATTTTATCATATAAATACCATTGTCTTTCTAGTGATAATCCCTTTGGAAATATTTGTTTTGGCAATCTTTTAGGTGGATGCAACTTGCTAAAAGGAAATTTTTTCTTTGTTAAGTTTATTTTTAATTCTTTGCTGTCTTTATGTTCTTTTACAATAATGATTGATGGGTTTTTTGGTTCTATTACAAAGTGATTATAATTTGTAATGCCTTTTAAGGTTTCAAAATACTGTGATAACCATGAACTCCAATCTCTATAGATGACAGATGAGGTTTTATTGTGTGAAACAGGTATGCATACATTATGGCCATTTTTTGATGAAGATTCAATAAGATGTACTAATTGTTCGTAAGTATATACTTGAGTTCTTCTGTAATAACGTTTTATCAAGCCAAAATAAGCATCTGGCGAAAATTTTGTGTGCCCAACTACAAGGAAAGATAGTCCTATTTTATCATGAAGTCCAACGAGTACACGATACATCAGATATTGGATTAGAGCATTATTTTTGTTTTGCCCTACACAATTATCAGCTGTAAGGTGTACCCATTTTTCGCCCAAACTATGATTAGTAAAAAAATGGTCGAGAAGGGAAATCACTGTATTAGCATTTTTTTCAAAAGAATGCTCTTCATCAATCAAATAATTATACTGGCGAGGAATTCCTTCACTGCATATTCCAAAGAGTTGTGCCTTTCTAGGGGTTTTAAAGAAAATAGGGCCAACTTGTTGTTCTTCAAAAGGATACTGTAATTGTTGAGCAAAATCCCATGAATAATGAGCCATAATGTTTCTTGAGTTTGGTTTACTTGATTCTAAGGTAACCTCATTTGACACTAACTTTTTATAATATTCTTTCGCAACTTTTATATTTGCTTGATAAAAAAGCCTTTCCTTTTTAACATGCTTTAAGTGAGCAAGAGCCTCTTTATGTATTTTCGCTTGTCTTTTTTCTTTCTCATCGTCTAATGTCGCTGTAATTTGATTTAAACGTTTCTTAAAATCCTCACATGTCATGCAAAGATCACTTCTGGGGTTATTAAATCTAATAGATGAGAATTCATCCTGCCAAATCTTTAAAAAAGTTCGATATGCAATCGGAGATTCCCCGGAGACTTTGATACTCTTTGAATACTCTTGATGTACTGATTTATAAGTCATAACTGATGGAAGTAATATTCTCAGTTTGCCTTTTCCGGCTCGATTATCACGACCTGGATCCGGTAAACCATGAATAGCTGCGAAATTCAGTATAAATGACTTGACTTGTTTTCTATCAGATATATTATAGGCATTTGTTGGCGTTTTACCAGAGTTACCATGAATAGGAGGCGTTAAACCTTCTTTGGTAACACAGCTTTTAAGTCGATCAAGCCTTTTTGAAGTCTCCCCATAATAAAACAAGAATACGGCCTTACACACTGGCCGGTCAATACTAACACAGTAATTAAATTTTTTTCTTTCGCGGCGATTCTTTGTTCTACCTGACCTTGAGATATCTTCGATGGAAAGTAATATTTTTAATACATTCAAGAGAATGTAATTCCGTTCTTTTTTTTCCAAAGATCTAAAAAATGCTCGATTCTTGATTACTTCTTGATAATTCAAAAAAAATTTACAATTTCGTGAACAATGACATGGAGTCTCTAAAAAAGCAGCTACGACCTTTTCCTCTTCTTCAAGGTCGAATTTTGAGTCTATATTGTTATCATCATTATTGATTTTAGTAAGAGTTTCTGCGACATCAGAATTGTCGTTTAAATATTCTTCTAATAAATATTCAAACGCCGTATTTACTTCATCTAAATATAATGGTATCTTTGACAAGTGGCGTACCTCAATTTATATTAAAAACACTAAAATATTATAACCGGATTGGGTGGCAATAATCAAATCATTTTATTCACCTTAAACCCCCTTTTGCCTTTCACGCCCCCATATTCATAAACTGTGACAGCTAAAACCCTCATATCTCTTTATAAATAGGGAATATCAATACTGAGATTAACTCAGTTGATAGCTAACCTGACTCGCTCTCGTAATCCGTTGAAATGATTAACTCCCCCAAAAGCGTTATAAAGAGATGTTTTCCTACCAGTTCTGCCGGGTTTGCAGCACCATCTAAGACGTTTTTACGTTGCAGATCAAGTTGCAAACCTGCTTTGGCAATCGGACGCTTGAAGTCGTGCTCACTTGTACTGCTACCCAAATTAGCCATTTTTACAAATTATTGATAGAATGTCGATATTGATTTCAATTTTAATTAAGGAAAAACCAAATATGAAAACCAAACTCAAAAAAAACTACCTACGTTCTACTATCGCGGCTTGCATGTTAGCTGCGAGTCCAAATCTTTTTGCCGCATCGTTTGATGTGGCTGTTGGACTAGGCATACCCTACGGCATTCTGGGTGCTAATTTTGAGTTTTATCCCATCAAGAATTTGAGCGTCTCAGCTGGCTTGGGGACAACAGTTTTGGCGGATGTTGGCTATGATGTTGGCCTTGAGTACTATTTGGGTAGAGATGGAGGGTGGAACCCTCGACTTTCTGTCCATTATGGTACCAACGGCATACTCAAGACCACCACTTGTATGTGGTGGTATTGTAAATATGAGAGTTTTGAAGGCATTACTGCTGGTGTTGGTATCAAAAAACTGTGGGGCAACCATGGCTTCGCTTTTGATCTTTTTTATATTGTCTCTTCCGACTTGTTTGATCGCCAGGACGAACTTGAAGAGCGTGGGTTTACAATAGACTCCGCGGGGTTCGGTTCGGAGCGGCTAAAAATTGGCATTGCTTACGTTTACAGTTTCTAATTACCCTCAGTACGGGACAATTTATTTAACTATAGTTATCGCGGGCATAGAAGGAACTATGCCAATTGTTCTTCAATAGAATCTAACTCAACATCAGCAAGCCAATATTCTTCCTCCTTTGCCTGTATTTTATCATAGAGTCCTTGGCAAGTTTCTGATGTGATCTGACTGAAAGCTATCTCTAAATGTTGACGAACTTCTTTAAACTTGATTCCTTGGCGTAATAGTTTTCCACATTCATTTTTGACAATAGCCCATATTGTTTCAATGGGGTTAAGTTCTGGATGATGTACAGGTAGCAATAAAATTTTATGACCCTTTTGTTCGGCCAGTTTTTGAACAATAGGAGTTTTATCAATAGATGCGTCTACCTGTTCAATCAACCGTGGTTTTAGCCAATGTTCTTCCCATGGAACTTGTTTTTTAGTATTCCGCGTCTGTAATTCAATCTTTTTCATCGCCGCTGGAATAATTTGTTCTTCAGGAACAAGGTGAAAGGTGGCTCGATCTATAACAATTACGCTTTTATCAGGTAAATTGGGCATTAACTGATTCATCCACCATTCTTGAAAATGTTGAGCGTTAAACATGTTATGATAATCCCCCGTACTCTTTTTAGCTTCAAATATATAAAGTGCATTGGCGATCAAACCCGTTTTAAG
>JSZA02000306.1 GCA_000785145.2 Candidatus Thiomargarita nelsonii | reverse complement strand
AAATTCAAAGCTTACTTCAGAAAATAGGGTGAAATTTTTGGCGTGTAGTGTGTGTAACATTTTAAGTTGCTCGTTTCGTGTTCGATGCTGAGTGTTATTTTTTATATTGCCATAATCATCCATTTATAAACGCTTAAGAATTGAACCATAAGAGGTCATTTCAGCAAAATAAATGGCCGTATCAATCGAACGAATAAGACATTTGATAAACGACCAAATATTGACGCTCGCCGCCCGCTAAACTCTTCAAACTCAAAGCCCTGTGCATATCAAACTGGGGTTAGAAACAGCATCAAAGCGGTACTCAAAATCATCGTGAGGCGGGTGAGGCGGGTTTGGTGTTTATTGAAGAAATTAAAAGGTCAAAATCATAGCTGGCAGGTTAAAAACAAAATCTGTCAGCTCAAATTCAAAATCAGGTATCAAATCCGAAAACTTGACAGCGTACTGTATAGTTATTGCGGTTTATGGCTGCCAATAACTACCTCCTAAAACGGCGGGTGCAGACTGATCGACAATTTCGTTTGAGGGTATGCGCCCCGCAGCAATGATATTTTCCCACACATTAACTTCCGAGGTAATTAGCCCTAATCTTTCCATACCTATTAGCAACGCTTTGGTTGAAAGCATATGTACATTTTCCCGCAATACCACGTTCATTCTTATTAAATCGGAATCTTCAAACAGCAGTAAAACGGGTTGTGAGGACTCAACAAATTCGTTAACTTGGTTTGTCAAAAAATCTGTGATTGCGGCATCTCCAAGCTGACGTTGACGCGCTGAAGGATTGATCTCACGTTCCATGCGGGCAAGGCGACCTACTTGTGTTTCAATAATTTCTCGTGTCACTTCAAAATAAACCTGGTCAATAATGTAGATAGGTAATTCAAGCTTGAGTAAAATATCAAGGCTTTTGGCTTTACCAAGGCTAATGAGCGGTCCTGCATCTGGAATGATAAGTGCAACACGTTTCATAGTTCTGGGGCCTCCTTCATTATACGCACAAAGCTATCAACCATAGGTTCAAGCTTCTCTGATGGCAGAGTTAGCAATGAAAGTTTTTGTTGTCCTAATCGATCAAGCAATGTAAAGTAATCAATATCAAGCGCTTTCATAGCTTGAAAGCGATTGATTTTTCCATGAGAAAATTGAACCAGCGGTTCAATATCTTCTGATTGTTTAACATCTGTCAGTTGTGCTAAATATGCCCTAGTGATTTGAGAAATAGTTGTACCGCGTTGTTTTACATAAACTTGGGCAGCATTAAATATGGAATCCTCAATACTGATAGTTAAATTTGGCATAATATATCCTTTAATAATAAGCTCCAGCGTTGGAACGATAAAAAGTCAAAAACAAAAGATTACGGAGTACACGCTTAGTTAATCCCATGCTAACTAATTGTCTGAATCAGGATTGACAGGATTTTAGGATTACCAGGATTAAAAACCAAGATAAACATAATCCTGAAAATTAGAAAATTCTGAAAATTACTTCGTTTCTGATTCAGACAAATAATTTGCTATTCAGATCCAATCTCCCCAAAACTCTGCAATTCCAGTTGAACTGGCTCCCAGCTAGTCAGCCCAAACTTGAGCCAATAAGTATTATCATAATTGGGAATGTGTAGGACGTTTGAGGTTATATCAAAGGTGGCTACATTTGCTGAAATACCGCAAGAACTTGGATCATCAATACAGGCTTGACGACCGGCTTGATAAGCCTCTTCATATTTATTTGTGGCCTTATAGATTTTTTTTTAGTTCGCCAAATAATGGTCTGTGCCAATCGTAAAGTATTCCCAGTCAGTAGCCCCCTGAGTAGGAATAGACTGAAATTCTTCAAACTCAAAGCCCTGTGCATATACCCAATGCCATTAAGTTAAGGTTTTTTTGTAGGGTGGGTAGAGCGAGAGCGAAACCCACCATTGTTAAAAATTTACGCCCGGATCTTCGTTTCAACGAGTTGGTGGGTTTCGCTCCACTCTACCCACCCTACAAAAAAAACGCATTTATGCTTAACTTAATGGCATTGGTGCATATACCACTGGGGTTAGAAACAGCGAGTGTAGGGTGCGTCCTACGCACCGGTTATTAGGTTCTAAGAATTTGGTGCGTGGGACGCACCCTACGCTTCAATGCCATTAAGTTAAGAATAAATTGTTTATTTTACTAAAAAAAATAGTGCTGGACTGGGTTTGCAACCCCGTCCGTAACGTTAAATCCTCTGAACCCGTCCAGCACATATTTTTATATTTTAAAATCAATTAGTTGTCCTTAACTTAATGGCATTGACCCTACGCTTGCTAAACGTTAAAACTTCAATATCTGTACTAATGGTATCGCCACTAAAGGAGCCTACCCCCCATTTCATACGATCCAATCGGCTCTGCACCGCTAAAGGTGTATTCAAAAAAGATAAGTGACTTATCATTTGCCTATACTCCAAGGATTATACATAACGCTTTAGCTACTTCTTCCATTGTTTTCGCGTCCAAATGACCTAAAACCCTTATTATACGACTTTTATCGATAACACGAACTTGCTCACATAATAATACGGAGTCATTGCTTAATCCGCCAACACCTCTTGATATCATGACATGAGAGGCTAACAAAGTCTGCCTAATGTGAGGACTGGCTGCATTAGCACGATCAATTTGTAACACCAATACCGGTCGTATCCCTGCTTGTTCTGTACATATCCCGGATTTAAGTCACAAAGAACAACATCACTTTTAAAATTCCTCTGGTGTATCCATTGATATTTCAGATAATGGACCAAAAAGCGGCGCATCTTAAAGCCTCTCGGTTACCTATAGCTATGCCATCATTCCCATTTACACTCGCATCCAAAGCATTCCCATCAAACGGATAATAGGCAACCAACCCATCATTCAAATCAGCCATTGCCCCCGAAAACCAAGATAATCCGATTGCAATTAAAAGTATAGTGCGGCACCTAAGTTTTACCATCATATTTACTCCTATAAATAAACTAAGAGACTAAGTGTATCCGTGAGACGGCTGTGACTTTCATCATCCCCGACAATATCAATTAATTCATCTAGCAAAGTCACGGTTCGTTGGTAGTCTGCTTTCGTTTGTGGAATTGAAAGCACTTGTGCCACTAATGGCCAATAATTTATTGTATTTTCAAGTAATTGAGTCATTTAAACAGCCTATTTTCCATTTGTCTTGATCATTTTCGATACCATGTATCTAATGCTGTTTTTGTATCTGGATACTTTTTGGCAAATTCTATAAGGCGGGCGCGTGTTATTACATGCATTATTTTATAACGACGAGGGGGTTAAAAATCATAAAAATTGTTAGGGGGAGAGTTTCGTTACCCTCAAAGCCCCTCAGTTGTTAGCGAGAGGCTTAAAATTGTTAGGCTCTTATTTTGCTTTTACCCCAGTCACCTGAAAAGTCATTGGATCAGATAATGGCTCGTATTGCATATCGGCTTCATAGTGCAAGTCGTCATCAAATGGACCTTTTACTTTGATGCAGGGGATGTGGAGATTGCCGTTTTCGTAAGTTGCCCAGCAATCATCAGAGGGTTGATTGTTCATTTGGTAAAGTTGTTGGACTTCGGATTCGGAGAGGGCGCGGTTGTAGATGCGAATCTCATCAATAGCCCCATTAAAATTTGCATCACTATGTCCAGCTCCTACATAA
>JSZA02000309.1 GCA_000785145.2 Candidatus Thiomargarita nelsonii | reverse complement strand
TCCTACAACAACAACCGCCGCACATCAGACAAAATAAAACTCAAATACTGAGTAAACCGCGCCCCCATCGCCCCATTTTTTACTCTTTGCCACTTTTCTGATTGATCAATTTGATTTGATTGGCTTACGACAGGTTTATTTGTATCTGCGTGGTTTGCCACCGGTACCTTTTTGGCTTGCCATTTTGATTTAGGCTCGTAGTAGTCGCTTTAGCGACTTAGTAGGCGATAAATCGCTGAACGGGCTTTTTTTTAGGCGAAATGCATTATCATTATTTTGGCAAGAACGCCGTATTTTCTAACGCTGCCGGCAATTTCATCACACTGTTAGTCAGTGCCGTCACCGATGGCAGCCCATCTAGGTTTCCGATCACCATGCGTTGAGCTGACTGGTTATGCAATTTAATCCAACTGTTGTTGTTCATAAAAGCCCAAATGCCGAATTGGGCGCCAAAGCTAACGATCACATCATCCTGAGCATTACTGTCTAGTGAGCCTGTCACCATGAGATTAGCTGAATTGATGAAGGCAGCCCAATTGCTATTATTCATCCTAATCCAGAAACCGTAAGGAGCACCAAAGTCGATAAGCACTTCGTCTTGACCGTTACCATCCAAGTCCCCAGTCACCATGCTGTCAGCCGATAATGAGTGCAATTGAACCCAAGTGCTGTTGTTCATCCGTACCCAAATACCATCGTTGGCTCCAAAGTCGATAACCACTTCGTCTTGACCGTTACCATCCAAGTCCCCAATCACCATGCTGTCAGGCGATAATGAGTGCAATTGAACCCAAGTGCTGTTGTTCATCCGTACCCAAATACCATCGCTGGCTCCAAAGTATATGATCACGTCGTCCAGTCCGTTACCATCTATGTCCCCTGTGACAATACTTTCCGGCGAAAGGGTGTGTAATTGAACCCAAGTGCTGTTGTTCATCCGCTGCCAAATACCATAACTGGCACCAAAGTCTATGATCACGTCGTCTTGACCGTTACCATCCAAGTCCCCAATCACCATGCTGTCAGCCGATAATGAGTGCAATTGAACCCAAGTGCTGTTGTTCATCCGCACCCAAATGCCATAAGTGTCACCAAAGTCTATGATGACATCATCTTGATCCATACCATCTATATTTCCTGTCACCAGACTTTCCGCTGATAAGGTATGCATACTCGCCCAATTGTCGTTATTTAAATAGGCAAAAATACCGCTAGATGGTCCAAAGTCAATAATCAGGTCGTTCTTAACAATGTCTATAATCGTCAAAGTCGCAGTGTGAGGAGTACCTAATCCAGCACCGCCAGTGGTATTGCCCAGACTCAGTATCAATGTTTCATCGCCTTCCACTTCGGTATCGTCAGTGATGTGTACCCTGAAAGTTTTGTCAGTGGCATCACCATCAGCCCAGTTCAGTGTCCCTGAAGCGGCGGTGTAGTCGCTGCCGGCTGTGGCGGTGTCGTCGCTGGTGCTATAGTCCACTGAGACGGCGCCGCTACTACCTCCAGTGCGGGTGACGGTGATGGTGACAGTACCGCCGCTTTCGTTGACTGTATAAGTGCTGGCTGAAAATTGCAAATGGCTGTTAGCTGGCACTTGTAGTTCATAAGCTCCTATATCTACGATGCTATTTGCAATACGAGGATTGCTGTCTTTATCTGTCGTTGGGAGTGAGGGCGCGTTGTTGTCACCGGCTTCAATACAAGGTGAGCCTGCTTGTAGGTGATAGTCTGCCGCATCAACAAATAAGGGGTCGAGGTTGTTAAGGTTGCTTGAATCTATCAGAATAGGAATTTTGAGGAAAGTTCCATTCGCGCTTTGTGAGAAGTCGTTGTTGAATATCTCAACGGGAGATGGCATGAAGTTGTTGTTAGCATCGTTGTTGAGATAAAGGTCATCTGCTTGGGCAGTGGCACTATTGTTCCATATGAGATTGTTGTAGAGGTAGGCACTGTCAGTATCATCAGAAAGTTCAAGCCAAATACCTCCACCGTTCTTGTTAGCCTGGTTATTGGCTATGGTGTTGTTGATGAGGGTTGTTGTGTCGCGTCTATAAATATAGATTCCACCGCCGTTACCGTTAGTACCATTCGCTGTGTTATCGCTTATGACATTATTGATGAGGGTTGCTGCAGCCGTGCCAGAACCAAAATAAACGCCACCCCCCGCACCATTAGTCGTCAGGTTAGCATTTATGGTATTGTCGGTGAGGGTTGCACTGCCATAATAAAAATAAACGCCACCACCATTACGAGAAGCTCTGTTATCCGTTATGGCATTGCCAGTGAGGGTTGCGGTGATTGAAGGGCCAAAATAAACGCCACCACCATCACGAGAAGCCGTGTTATCCGTTATGGCATTGCCAGTGAGGGTTGCGGTGCTTGAAGAGCTAAAATAAACGCCACCACCATTAGAATAAGAAGCCGTGTTAACAGTGATGGTATTGTTGATGAGGGTTGCGGTGCTTGAAGAGCTAAAATAAACGCCGCCACCATAACCATAAGAAACCGTGTTACCAGTGATGGTATTGTTGGTGAGAGTTGCAGTGCTTGAAGACTTAAAATAAACGCCACCACCATTCAAAGCCGTGTTACCAGTGATGGTATTGTTGGTGAGGGTTGTGGTGTTTGCGCCTTCAATATAGGCACCACCCCCATTAGAATTCGCCGCGTTATTATTAATAATGTTATTGCTTAGAGTGACATCTCCACTATTAGTCTTGATATGCAAACCACCACCGTTTGGATTTGTAGTGGCAGAGCCATTTTGAACCGTCAGCCCATCAACGACAAAATCGACCCGATTGTTGCCAACCAATGCCAAAACGATGCCGCTACTATTACCATCCAGAGTCGTATTGCTAGGATCAACCACCCGTGACGCACAGCCCGCCGTATATTCTCCTTCAACGGTCAGATCAAACGATTCGGCTGTGACAAAAACAAAATTACTCACATAGGTACCTTGGACAACCTGAATGTCATCGTCCTCACCATTAAATGCCGCCGTCGTTAATGCCGTTTGCAACTCTGAGGCGGTACTCACACAAAAAGTGGCGGCATAAGTTGCGTGAGTTAAGCCTAAAGTTAAGGCGAATACTAAAAATGTTCTCATCATTTACTCTCCTCTCCTCATTCTAAATCATTAAGTTAATTTCCGTGGTTTAGCCATCGAGATTGGATGGGTCTGCCACTGTCTGCATTATTAATCAAAAATGAGGGTGAAATCAAGTTTTTTTTAGGTATCGGGTTTGACGCTTTTCTAAATAAACCTTTGCCACACCACCCGCTCAAAACCCACAGCCACCACACTAATCAATTGCAACCGTAATAAATCGCCATATTTCGATGTCAAGCGCGTTTGATAATCAAACAATTGCTTTTTGGATTCGGCCAATTTTTGTTTAACAGGCGCTAAGACTTTTATTTCTTCAATACTCATCTGACGCGCTTTTTCTCCGCTCAATTCGACTTCAGATAATTTTAAATATTTAAATTCCAAAATAAGCCGTTTTAATCGTCAATTCATTCGCCGTCTTGTAAACTCTATTATCAAACACCTTAAAATAACGCTGCTCCATAAAATCACATACTGGTTGTAAATCGCCGGATTGGTAAAAATCCTCCGCGAGGAGGTGAGCTTGAGAGCGTTCCGTATCAAGGGGTAGAAATTTCTCAAAAATCCGCTCCACATAGAGCTTTCGCACGACCAAATTTGGAA
>JSZA02000396.1 GCA_000785145.2 Candidatus Thiomargarita nelsonii | reverse complement strand
AGCCAAGACAAAGCTTGAAAACATGATTAAAGCATAAGTTTTTGATGCGCTCGTTGGAGAAGATAGGGAATATGCTGAACAATTACTGTCTCGCAAAGCTCCTTTGCTTGAATGGCTTAAATATTATTTTTATGTTGTTATACACGCGAAAGCGGGGCTATATCGTCTCTTCAAGGAACCATTACCTTTAACAATTTAACCGTTGTCAAAGCGAATTCACGGGCAACAGTTAATAACACATTATAAAATACTAATTAATTAGATATTTTTAAATTCCAGCCACTTGAAAAATAACTTCATCGATCATACATCCTGTTTTTTCTTAAAGAGAGAATAACCAAAAACGAACTTATTAGCTATTGTACAGCACCTTAATCTTGGGCGAAGTCTTGTACAATCCATCCGAAAGGTTTTATATTAAGGGATTACGGAGCCTGTTGCAAACCGGCTCTGCCAAAAAACAAAGCATTTACATTTAGGAGCATTATATGTTTAAAAACAAAGGTAGACTGTCTGGTACCAGAACTGATATTAAAGGAAATAAAGATAATAAACGTTCTCTGCAACGTGAAAATGAATCGGCAGATACACTGGTTGAGTACGGATATAATGTTGAACAAAATCCTTTAACAAAAACAGATGACAATATTAGAAAAGGGAAACAACCTGATTATCGTGTCAATGGAGAGATATTTGATAATTATGCGCCAAATAACAAGGCTGATGTCGAACAAATCCGTAATGAAATTTCAAGGAAAGTTAAAAGAGGACAAACGTACAGGGTCGTTCTAAATCTTGAGGATAGTGATGTCCCAATAAAAGACATAGAAACCATGTTTAAAATAAGAAAGCCAGTCTTAAATCTCCAACAACTTATTATCATAATAAATGGACAAATCTTTGAATTATTTTAAAACAGCGAATGGATTGGAAATATCATGGCATTAGAATATACATTAATGATCGAGAGTTCACTGAAATTGACAGAGGTTACAAATCTTCTGTCTCACATTCAAGACTTCGAGTCTCAATCTGATTATTTAAAAGCACCGGGCATTATTATTTACATTGATTATGCCGATCAAGAAGATAAAGCTTTTGTAAAAGATTACTTTCATTTTACACCTAGCCTTTCTTTGTGTTTTGTTCAAGACAAATTCGCTGATTTTAGCGATGCCCATGCTAATCTTATCAAAGCTACCATGACATTGCTGAAGACGTCATCTTCAAATGCCATTCTTGATTTTAATGGTGATACGGTTTTACTGCGAAAAATTAAGGAGCAGTTGTTTATTTATCAAGACGAGAGTGATTTTTGGAAACCGTTTTTGCTTGATTTAGTCCCCCCACCTTATGAAATCGCTTTGACTACCCAACAAGAAGTGACAAATGATAAAGGTGATAGATTTATTTATCTTGAACCTGCGGTGGCTAAATTTATCAAAGAAATTGCGGTTTTTAAAAAAACGAGCCTAGATGAAATAGTTAATGCGTGGCTCAAAAGAGATATAGAGTTGATAGAAAGCGTCAAATAGTTAGCTTAACGGGTGCGTGCTGCGCCAAGCGAAAAATAAAAAAACTACAGGGATTTCTTTTTAGAAGTGATTTGTCAAAACCGACTACAACTACAGGGATTTCTTTTTAGAAGGGATAAGTCAAAACCGACTACAACTACAGGGATTTCTTTTTAGAAAGGATAAGTCAAAACCGACTACAACTACAGGGATTTCTTTTTAGAAGTGATTTGTCAAAATCGACAACAACTACAGGGATTAGTTTTTAGAAAGGATAAGTCAAGAAAAAAAATAAAAGAGAAAGGTCAAAATCAATGGGCACATTGGTTTTGACTTATCCCTTCTAAAAAGTAATCCCTGTAGTTATTGTTTTTGTTTTGACTTATCCTTTATTAAATACAATCCGTGTAGTTAGAATTTGACGCTTACTCCTCCTCTACTCGATGGAGTACCGCCCCTTCTTGTGGCGTACTAAAGTCATCTGAACCTTTGCTAAAAAGTGTGATACTTAAAGTCTCACTATTTTGGCGCAAACCGATTAACTGATTTTCATGCCAGAACTCATTTGTGGGTCTCAAATTTCCACCATTACTCAGGTTGTATTTATCTGTGATAAGACCATAGATATATGATGCGGAAAGCGAGGTGACGATCTCTCTTTGTCCAATGTCAGGATGTCCTGTCGGTTCTCCCGTCACAATCTGGGCGGAAAAACCATCAAACCCTATCAAGGTGTAAAGACTGCGACTCTCAGAAAGCATGGAAGGTTCTGACAGGGTGTAAGAGTAACCCGCTTGATCCTTATATTGGCCGGGAATCAAAAGCGCAGCACTAAGCGGTGGGGAAATGCTGAGTGAAGAGGTTTTGTCGAAAACAAGCTCTCCCTCTTTAAGAGTAAAGCGAAAGACAACATCAAAAAATGTGGTTTCCCCAGTTGTTGTATCAACAACAGGTACGCGGTTGATGTTTATATTTCTGCCGCTGCCAATGAGATGTGCAGACTCAAAGTGTAGGCTTAAATTCGTACCCGAAATTATTTCTGATTGGGCGGGCATGGTAGCAAACGAAATCGTTGCGGCTAGAAAACCGTTGAACACTAGCTTTTTCAGGAATTCTCCTTTCAAAGTGGTGAACTGGTTGAGTGTGAGAAATATCAAAAAATTAAAATAAAAAAAAACAAGGCGTACAAACCTCACACAAAGTATTGTCTAAAAAAATTTGAATGTCAAGAAAAAATTTAACTTTGGGCTCGAAGCTTATCGATCACGGAGTATCCGTGTCGCAATTTATAACTGATTTATATATGAATTGTCAATGCGTCAATCCTAAAATCTGCCGGCACTTGGAGTCCAAAGCTTTAGCTTTGGACACCGTCGCCCGAGCCTCAATGCCATTAAGTTAAGCCAAATTCCAACCATGGTAGGGTGGATATCGCTGCGCGTATCCACCTGATTAATTTATAAGTTTTGGTGGATACGCTATCGCTTAATCCACCCTACAGGCTCTGTCAATGTAAAATTGATGGGTGTTGTAGGGTGCGTCCTACGCACCTTTGTCTCTTAATTTGTGCGGAGTACGCACCCTACCCATAAAAACAACCTTGACGATGTACTAGCATAAGATTGCTCACTACCCACCACTCACCTAGTCAAAAAAATTTTTAAAAATCTTGGTTTTGAAAAAAGAGCTACTCAAGGCGGTGGTACATCATAACATGCAATGGTATAAAGGATAGTAGATAACTTTTTCAATCCCCAAAAATAAAGCTTTCGGACGGGTTGCAAACTGGCTTGCAATTGAGGGAATTGGATGTTGTAATGAATCGTCTAAAATATTAAAATAGGAAATTCTAATGAGCCAGCGGCGAACTTATGGATGATAATTATTGAATCGCAATGGTTGTACTAAATGGATGGTATGGGAATTGGAGCCCGGCGATTTAAAAAAAACACTGAGTACAGCTCAAACAGGAAACCCAACATGTCTGAAGTCGAACGATTTGCATTTCCCCAAACTGATAATCAATTAGGCATGGCAAGCAGTTTACCTTATTTGCCCCTCACTTTGAATTATCAAAATCGTGAATTGACAGTTTCTGGCTTGTTAGATACCGGAGCTACCATCAATGTGATGCCTTATCAAATCGGTTTGCAACTTTGTCACCGCAACTGTGGCGCGATTTCCACCAGTACGTTTAGCTTTTGCATGGACACTAGTACTCTGTCAATTTGTTTTTTTGGAGTACAAAGCGGCAGCGTAGTACTGTCTGACAAAGCTAAAGCTTTGTACTCCAACCCCAAAAAAAC
>JSZA02000395.1 GCA_000785145.2 Candidatus Thiomargarita nelsonii | reverse complement strand
AATTCTTTTATATATACTTGCCACATCAAATCAAATTACAAAGGCGCTTGTTATAACAGGTAATGTGCCGACTGACGCAAATGGTGACATCGCTATTACTGTGACTTCAAACTTTTTCATAGCTAAAACGCCGTTGGTGAGTAGCGTTTATTCTGCTGATTTTTTGGTGAGTGTGACGGCTCAGTAGAATAAAAAGTCAAAACATTTAACTACAGGGATTAAATATTAGCAGGGATAAGTCAAAACCCAACCTTGATGGCTCGCAGGTGGTTGTTGTTTTGATTTATCCCTGCTAAAAAAAAATCCCTGTAGTTATGTTGATGTTTTGACTTATCCCTTTTTAAAAAATTGGCTGTCGTTATGTTGTTGTTTTGACTTACCCCTTCTTAAATGCAATCCCTGTAGTTATGTTGTTGTTTAGACTTATCCCTGCTAAAAAAAAAATCCCTGTAGTTGCTGTTTTGACATATCCTTTATACTAAATAGCTTGTATTATGCGCGTCGAGACACTAATAATATTATTATCGTCCAACTAGGAATACAACATGCAAGTCATCCCTCTCAAATACGGAACAATATTCAAACAAGCATTTGGACAACCAGATGTTTTTTGTCAATTTGCCAAAGACATTCTGGGCATAGAATTCAACATTGATAAAGTATATACCGAATATGAATATCCTGAACCCATCGGATTTGTTCGCAGCAAATATGATTTATTTGCTGAAGATACTGAAAAACGTATTATTGTAGAAGTGCAGCATGTCAAAGAAGAGGATTTTTTTGACCGTTTTTTATACAACCATTTGATTAGCATGGTAGAACAAGTCGGCGGTTATCAAGCTTATGGTTTTGATCGCACGGTATATACAATCGTTGTCCTCACCAGCAACTTCCACAATCGCAATATAAAATTCAGTTATGCTGTCAGTGATATGAATCCGATAGGCGAATACGGGAACACTGTTGAAGTCTATCCCCACCGCTTGGTATTTCTTTGTCCCCGTCAAGTCAATGACAAAACCCCACCATTGGTCAAAAAATGGTTGAATTTTATTAAAGATTCACTGGACGGTGAAATGGATGAAATGGATTATCCCGATACTTTGTGGCGAAAAATAATGGCTGCGATTCAGAAACAGACTATAAATCCTGCCTTGTTGTCAGAAATTAAAGATGACGCTGCGTGGGAAGAAGCGAAAATACGTTTTGTCGAGGAAGGCGAAAGGAAAGGCAGACAAGAAGCCTTGGAAGAGGCAGCCCGTAATTTTTTAGCCATTGGTAGTTTGTCAGTAGAACAAATAGCTAGTGCGACTGGGCTTTCTTTGGAAAGGGTTAAGGCTCTTTCTAATAAAAAAATTTAATCTGGTTTTAAAATCCGTTGAATCCCCAAATCCGTTGTACTAATTTACCACAGCAACGAATGGTGAACACGAATAAAGGCTCGCATATCATCCTTAAAGAAATCCTATTTTTTAAAAAAATAGGATTTCTCGAATGAGCCAAAAAGTCAAAAGATTTAACGACAGGGATTAAATATTAGCAGGGATAAGTACTGAACCACAACTTTTCCAGCATTTTGGAGTCCAAAGCTTTAGCTTTGGACTGTTGTTTTTTCTCACTTCCAAAGCTAAAGCTTTGGACTCCAAAATATCCGATAATTTATGGTTCAGTACTTAAGTCAAAACCCAACTTTGATGGCTCGCATGTTTTTTAATATTCTCCAACAAAGCCGTGTTTTGACTTATCCCTTCTTAAATGCAATCCCTGTAGTTATGTTGATGTTTTGACTTATCCCTTATATATCAAAATCAAGCCAAAAGTCAAAACCGTTAACTACAGGGATTAAATATTAGCAGTGATTTGTCAAAACCCAACCTTGATGGCTCGCATGTTTTTTAATATTCTCCACCGTGTTTTGACTTATCCCTTTTTAAATGCAATCCCTGTCGTTATGTTGATGTTTTGATTTTATCCCTGCTAAAAAAAAATCCCTGTAGTTAGGTTGATGTTTTGACTTATCCCTGTCGTTTATCCCCATTGATTAGTTTTTTGGCTCGCGCTTTTTGAGGTATTCTTGAAGTTCATCAAGTTCTTGTGGCTCAAGCCCCGCCAATCTTTCTTGTGGCTTAAACTGAGTCAAAATATCTTGTGGCTCAAGCCCCGTTAATCTTTCTTGTGGCTTAAACTGAGACAAAATCTTTTGCCGATCATAATGTTCTAACAGCTCTTCTACCGATAGGCTGGACAGAAACGCATTACCCCATATTTTACCTAAATCAGCAACTTGTTTGGGAGTCATTTCAAGATTCATATCGTCTCCTTTGTCGGTGAACCATAATCCTTTGAGTCCATTGATAAACCATTTTAATTCTTTTGTCAATGAATTGAGTAATCCACTTTGTTCTAATAAGTCAAACGCTTTTTGTTTTTCTTGTCTCTGAAACATTTAACAAACGCATTATATGGCTCGTTTGATAATTCATTTAGTGATATTAATATGACTTGTCTGACTATTTGGAATTTACTGCGATAAATTCCAGGGAGATTGGTGCTTTTATAACCGAGTTTTTTTAAAGTCGATTTTTGCGGTTTTATAGCACTTAATAAAAAGCTTTGTACTTGTTTTTCGTCCTTTTTGTATGCTTTATAAAAAAAGTCGTAACCGACTGTTTGTTGGACAGCTTTCTCACTAAGGGATTCTGTGTATTTGAATTCTAACAGAATATCTGTCACTTGTGTATCTCTGATACCATCTGGCAAAAGAGCAAGTTGTGCTGATGGGAATGATCCTGGCTTTCGTTTGAGGAGTATTATATCTATTTCTGGCGATTTGCTCATCACGGATACATCGGTAGAAACTTGTATATCTACGGGTGACAATGAACCTTTTAATAGTTCGCCTAGCAATTTATGCCATTCTATTTTTGATGAGCTTTTCATCTTGATTAATAAAATTTGTGTGTCTATTGAAGTTTATTTTATAAATTATAACAAATAACGACAGCCAATTTGGTAGGGATAAGTCAAAACACCACCTTGATGGCTCGCTAAATCAAGCCAAATTTCAAATCACCTAAAAAACATGCGAGCCTTTATTCGTCGTACTCTGTAGTCAACTTCAAAACAAGACCTGGCAGGTTAAAAACCAAACCTGCCAGGTCAAAGTCAAATTCCGGTATTGGCAGGTCTTGTTTTGACTTTGGTTTTGAGTTTTGACATATCTCTACTAATAAAAAAAATTAATATTGTTTTTAAATCCGTTTATTCCGCGAATCCGTTGTACTAATTTTGTGAGAGTACACCTCTGTGGTAAACACCTCTGTAAAGGCTCGTGTTTTGAGTTATCCCTGCCGCTTATCAAGTAAAAATAACCGTTTATCAATTGTTCAAAACGCCAGAGTAATTCTTTTATATATACTTGCGACATTAAATCAAATTACAAAAACATAGCTAAAACGCCGTTGGTGAGTGTGACGGCTCAGTAGAATAACTACAGGGATTTTTTTTTAGCAGGGATAAGTCAAAACCGTTAACTATACTTGGCACCTTCAAAACAAGCCAAATTTCAAATCACCTAAAAAACATGCGAGCCTTTATTCGTCGTACTCTGTAGTCAACTTCAAAACAAGACCTGGCAGGTTAAAAACCAAACCTGCCAGGTCAAAGTCAAATTCCGGTATGGTTGTGCCTTTGACCTGCCAGGTTTGGTTTTAACCTGGCAGGTCTTGTTTTGACTTTGGTTTTGAGTTTTGACATATCTCTACTAATAAAAAAAATTAATCTTGTTTTTAAATCCGTTTATTCCGCCAATCCGTTGTACT
>JSZA02000409.1 GCA_000785145.2 Candidatus Thiomargarita nelsonii | reverse complement strand
TCGTCTCCTTTTGTTAAAAATTAAAATGACATCTAATTAAATAAACCTTTTAAATACAAACGATTGGCTGCTGTTGGAAGTTCAGAGAGAACCCGGTCAAACCACTCATTACATGTTTCCTCTGTATCCGTAGAGGAAGGCGACTTGCACAGACAACGAAGTGGACAATAATCACAGGTGGCCCAACCCTTTCTCTTGCCGTCTGTTCCAAGGTTGACAGGTGGAGGTGGGAGCTTTGATCCCTCATCTCCCATCTTTGAAACATACTCATAAAACTTGGTCACATCAGTCTGCCGAACAAGACTCTTCTTCACAGAGGACGGTTTGTCCGTCAAAGTCTGATAGCTAAGAGTATTGTTCTCATCCAGAGACAACCGGTATTCTAGGCAAAAAGGAAGAACCGCCTCGACCTGTCCACGTCTGTCGTAGCCAAAATAGGAACTCTGATCTGCCCCCTGTTTGGGATAGAGGGATAAAGTTGTCTCTATCCTGGGTAGAAGTATCATACGGTGAAGCATATAGACCAACTTGAAAGAGGAAAGCTCCAGATGCATCATGTAACTAGCAGCCTCGATTAAATCAATTAACTCCGGCTCTCCCTTAAGAAGAACACTGCGAAGTTCCCGAAGAGAGTTGATCGCCTTCAAAGAAGTTCCGGAAAAAGCCTTCTTCTGTTTTCTGTGGATAAAAACAATATCTGGCTCTCCGACAATCTCCGTGCCGTTTTCTGTGACAGATCGAGACTCGGTCTCTAGACTCAGATCAAAGGGCAACTCCAAAACCCCTTCTTTAGGCTTGACCCTACCCAACCATGTGCGGAGGTTAAACACACGCATATCGAAGGGATAAATCCTGTGTAGATCAAGGGCTTCAATCTTAATCCCTTGATACTCAAGGAAGGCAAGGCGTGGACATCCCACAGAAAACCGTCCATAGGTATCAAGAATTCCTGAATTAGAACCGACCTTGATGGTTCTTTTTAAAGAGAACTTCTCTGTTGTCTGGGATGGAAAACAAAGGTCTCCACTTTGTGCGCTGGACATAGGACACCTCTCTGAATGCTAAATAAAGTCAAATTGGCTAAGTTCTAAATAAAGCTAAGATTAACCGGCTTTGTTTTCCGAGTGCATCGACCGCTTTTTTAATTCACCGCGGACAAGAGAGACCCAGGCGGAGACCTCTTGATACTCAGGCTTGTTTTCTACGTATTTCTGTGTTTTCTCTGCCTCAAACACAGAACAGACAGGGGAAAGAGAGCAGTAATGACAAAGCTTCCAGCTACATTTTTCACCAGAAGGTTTTAAGTTCTTAGGTGGCGAAGGCAGCCTCTGTTTTTGATCCATCTGGGAGATAAACTCATAATAATCACGGATTCTATCGATCGTCACTAGGCTTGCGGTTTTCTCTTTCTCCGAACCCTCAAGTTGGTAGAAAAGCTTACCGGAACGATCAAAGCTAAGATCATACACCACTTCAAACGGAAGAATTTTGCTGATCTTTCCCGCTGGAGTATAGGAGCAGAACTCACTAAGAGGTTGATTTTTCTTAGGAAAAACACCCCCAGCCCACCCAGTCACCGCCATATCAACATACAAGGTATAACAGAGTTTGAAGGGAATATTCATCTGCCACATGTAATGCCCTGCCTGGATGAGATGAAGAAGTTTTGGTTCCCTCTGAAAAAATACCTCACGTGCAGTCCAAAGAGAGGAGACCATCTTGAGCTCAAGCCCTAGGGCAGCTGTAGGCCCCTCTGGTCCGTCTTCCAGTAAAACAAGATCTGGACGCCCCGTGACAGTGACCCCGTTAGAAGTACTCCAGGACGTAGGGGTTTCCTCCTCTCTGACAATATGGGATGGAGGCCAAACACGTTTTAGTTTCTCTGTCCAAATCTCTTCGTTCATCCTTCCAGCGTCAAACATAAGTTTACGGTCTGCTGGGAATTCCTCAACATTGATTCCTTTATAGCGTAAATAAGTCATGCGAGGACATTGCCCGATGAATTCCCCCTCAGCAGTGAGAAGCGATGAGTTGCCCGCTCTCAGTACTCCCGTCTTCTTCTGTTCTAAACCGGCAAACTCTGAATCTCGTAGATCTCCCGAGTCCTTGAGTAACTTCTTAATACTGATGATTTTATCTGTATTCATGCTTTTTCTCCTCTTGTCTATAATGATTCTGAATGCTGCTGGTTATTTAAAGTAGCTGCCAAAGCATAGGGGGAACTTTTTCCACTTCCCCAACTAAAATCAGCCTCTTCAGCCCCACTATCATTAGGGGCATAGATTTTTACGAGTACCTCTTGACCAAACATCCACCGTTTTTCTCTACGGATGGGAGTAGGTGTGCCGCTCATTGGCGAACCATCCCAACAAGGGTTTTGGCAGAGGCCGCCCTCATCTTTTTAAGAAGCAAATCAATGACGGAAGGATACCATTTGATCTCTCTGCTAGGGGAGTTAGTGTCCTCAAAAGCATAAGACTTACCCTCTTCTGTTAACTCGTAGTCGCTGCTGTCTTTGGAATCTATACATTTTTTCTGTAGGCCTGCTTTGAGTAGAACCTGATGCACGAAAGGAACTTGAATCTTTAGCCGGGCTGCAAGCTTAATAGTGGTGAGGGCGTTTTCCTCCTCATCTTTAGCAAGTTCGGTTTTCTGCGAAGGGCTTGGACGCTCCAGGCCCCAAGTCAGAAGTAGATTGAGTCCAAACCGCTTTTCAACACTGAAGTTTAAGCAAGAGATACGACGATCCTTAGGAATATTCATCTTAGTTAGCAGCTTTTTCTGGTAGTCTAAGTGAGCAAGAAGCTTCTCCTTCGTGGAGGTTTGTTTTGAGTCCCCTGTTCCATAGAGTTCGAGTAACCATTTAGTGAGCTTGACAGCAAAGGCCGGTGAACACCACTGGGTAAAATGCATGGCAACCTGTGGATGGATCCAAATACCTTGGTTTTCTGCTCTTCCCTCTGATATAACGTGTACTAACTTCGCCACTTGAATCTGAAGAACACTAGAAAGCTCTTTTAGAAAATCTTCTGTGGCCTGACTTCTATTAAAATCCCCAAGCACTGTTCCGGATATTTTATACATATCTGTCGCACTGAGGTATTGATCAGACTTCCTTTGCCTAATCTCTACGCCGTTAAAAACTCTTGTGATTGTGTCTCTTTTTTTCATTGTGTCTCCTTCGTTTGTGTTGTCTTGGTTCATTTTTGTTTTATCCTCGTATAAAAAAAGGGAGGAAATTTCAGTGCCTCACTTCCAGTGAGTTAGAAAGATCTTCTATTTCAACAGGGAGAGAGAAGATGTTGCTAAATCTGGCTGCATTCGGCCTACTCGACGTCCCTCTGGAGTCCTGAAATACGACTGGAGAAGAGGTAGGACAGAAAGCTTCCAGTAAATGCAGCTACCTGAAGGCAGCGGACAAAGATAAGGACGTCCTTTACTTGTCGCTGTATAGAGGATCTTACCCGAAAAAGTTCGCTCGGCACTCTGAAGCCCTAGTCTGATCAGAGCAGGATTAATACTGAAGGGAGCCATTTTTAGCTTTAGGGCTAGGCTGGTGGGTGTAAAATATTTTTCAGCGTCAGAAGCGGAAGCAGGCGGGTTATTCCAAAACTTAGAGGTGTCGATGTCAAAAGTCTCTAAAAGGAAAGTATTGAGACCTGTTTCCTGCTGAGGGCGAGAAATATACAGCGTATCTAAAAAAGCTCGCTGGAAACGAGTTTGATCGATAACTTCTTGGGTCATATAAGGAAAACGTGAGTTAGGGTTACGTTTAGGTCCTAGCTCAACCCTTCCAGTTTCATAAAGCTCAAGTAACCACTTAGTCACTTG
>JSZA02000303.1 GCA_000785145.2 Candidatus Thiomargarita nelsonii | reverse complement strand
GGAGCTTCAAAAGTCTCTTCATTTGACAAAGTGGCAAGAGTTTTAATTCCTAAATCAACACCTACACCGGCTTGGTTTTTGCCAATTTTAGGTGACTGATCTAATTGAATATTAAGACTAACAAACCACTGGTTTGCTACACGGGATACCGTGGCACTTATTACCTTTCCAGAGAAGCGCAAGGCTTCTCGCATTCTGACCCTGCCTAGTTTGGGAAGCTTTATCTGCTTCCCATCTAGTTTAATATGATCATTACCAATATAAAAGCTGTCGTGGTGCCCCTTTTTTTTAAATTGTGGATAACGGGAGGTTCCTTGGAAAAAACGATGAAATGCCGCTTGTAAATAGATAAAAGGCTGTTGACTGGCGTACTTAGTTACATTATACATCCAAGGAAATTCAATGGGTTTAACCGCATTAAATTGTTTTTTAAGTTCAAAAGCGGATGGTTTTAAACCCTCGAAATATTGACTTTTCCATTTTGCCAATGCCCAATTCCAAGTAAAACGAGCAATACCACAAGCTTGCCTGAAGTATTGTTCTTGTTTATAAGTTGGGTCTAAACATATCTTGTGACTCAGTCTGATTTCCATTAGATAATTCCTCTTGGGAATCACAACTCAAATTAAAAAAATTGGAATTATACACCTAAAATTAGGGCGAGTCAATAGGAATAAAATTATTTTATTGTCAATATTTGTCAATATAATATTAAACTGTTATCAACCCCTTTATCGCCGCCTTCTTGCTCAAAATACTTTTCTAAAATTAATTGAGCCAATAAAAAAGCAATCTCACTTAAACGCTTTTTTTTGATTTCATCTGGACTTTGCAGACTTGACTCTCCAGCAATGGGTGCGTTTTCTGTTAGGGTGGAAATATCTTTACTGGTGAGTATGTATTGAACGCCCTCATCAAATTGATAAGTCAAATATTCCCCTATTAATTCATGGCGATAACCAAACCGGCACACGAGGCACTTTAACAATCCCACTTTCAATCGCATCGGTTAAGGAAAAATCACTGACTACCCAAGAAAACAGTGTCCCTTCACCATAGCCTGAACCGGCTAAAAAGAAGGGGGTAGCCGATAAATCATAAACCGCTTTTATGCCGAGTTTATTTTTAATCTGTTCTAAGCCAGTAATCCAAGTGCGTGCTTCTTGGGCATTGCGTTCCGCCTCTTTCCTTGCATCACCGGTTAATTTTTCTGACTTTTCCTCAATAGGCTTGCGATGATAACAATGATGGGCTTCGTCATTAATCACAATAAGATCTTTACCCAATTCACCACAAACACGTTTAACCATTTGCCCCGGGCTTTCTTTGAATAAATCGGGGTAACTAGCTTGCCCTAAAATATTTTTAGTGAGTTTAGCAGCGTCAATATTATCTCTCAGCATAAAGGCATGATAATTAGTAATGACTATTTTGGCTCTACCCAAATCTTGTAAATAGGTATTCGGCACTAAACCAAGTTTTTGATAATAGTTTTCAATATCATTAGGCAATAATACCCGTAAACGATCACGAATAGTCACACCGGGCGTAACGACTAAAAACTTATCGGTAAAGCGTGGGTTTTTGGGGTGTGCTATTTTATTAAGCACTTGCCAAGCAATAAGCATTGACATGACGACGGTTTTACCGCTACCGGTTGCCATTTTACCGGCTAAACGATTGAGCACCGTGCCATTTTTTTGCGTAGCTTGCTCATTAACCAATGCCAATTGCTCTAATAATTGTTTACCCAATTTGTCTTTATTCGCAGCTTCAGTTAAATAGATAATCGTTTCAAGTGCCTCAATTTGGCAAAAGAATAATTTACGCTCTTTATCGGGGGCTTGCCAATGTTCTAATAAGCGTTGCGTGATTTGAGTCACATAAGGATAATTTTTATTACGCCAAATACTGACTTGCTTACGAATATCATTGATTAACGGATTAGGGGTGGCACGGCTTTGCATTTCATAATCCATCGAAATCTGTTTACCACGCTGTTTAGGTTTAGGTATAGGAATAAAATAAGTACTTTCCCGCCGCCCTTTGATAATCTTATTAGTGATTCCAGCGTCAGTAAATTTAAAGTGCCGCTTAGGCATTTCAAACGGAGAGTTAATAACGGGGTTTTCTATAATATCGGTCATTTTTTCAAAGCCTCTTATATATAATAATAGGGATCAGACTTCTATTATTCAAAACTAAACCTGATGTCTTTATGAAAATACAAGCTCATTTGAAATCATAACACAAAAAGCGCGTAATCATCCAAGCCTTGTGGAGTCCTAAATCCACCCTCAAAAGATTTATCGGTTTTAACAGGCACTATTTGGCAAACTAACAATGGCCTCTAGCCCACCGTTAAGACGATTACGCAAGATTATATCTCCCCCGTGAGCACGGGTTATATTTCTTGCTATGCTCAATCCTAAGCCGGTACCGCCCGTCGCACGGCTGCGGGACGTTTCTAAACGATAAAAAGGTTCAAATACCGTTTCTAAAGCCGCTTCAGGAATACCCGGCCCCTCATCCGCGACGATTATTTGCAATTGTTCGGACTGGTTTTTGAGGGTGACTGTCACCCGTTGCCCGTACTTGTGGGCGTTGTCGATGAGGTTGACAAGGCAACGCTTGAGAGATTGGGGACGCGCTGGATAGGGCGGTGGGGTGTCGCCCTCAAGAGTCACTGATAGTCCCATATCTTCATAATCCGCTTGTAGGCTCTCCAGTAGGGCACGGATATCCAACGGTTGGACCGATTCTGTGTTTTCCAATCCCCGCATAAAATCTAAAGTGGCCGTCGTCATGGTCTGCATCTCATCCAAGTCTTTGAGAAAGCTGTCGCGGAGCGGCTGTACGTCTAACTGTTCAACCCGCAATCGTAGGCGTGTAATGGGTGTCTTCAAATCATGGGAAACGGCAATGAGAATGCGGGCACGATCCTCCAAATAACGGCTTAGTCGCGTCTGCATCGTATTAAATGCGTGAGCGGCTTGCCGTACTTCCGTTGGTCCATTTTCCTGCAACGGTGAGTGGTGAATGTCTCGCCCCAAATGTTCAGCGGCATCCGCCAAAATGGCTAAGGGGCGCGTCAGCCAACGCACTGCCAACAGGGACAAACTCAGTACTGTGATCAGTAAGACGGCTAAACTGATAAGTAGTCGCCAAGGCGTCGCTATGTTTTCTTGGGCAAGGTGGACGTGTTCAAAGCTAACCCAATTGCCATCTTTTAATTGTACTTCAGCAATAAAAGGCGGATGCAATGGCGTTTGCAATCCTATGTTAACCATGAAAGAGTAAGTAGGTGAGACGTTGATCTTGGTGATACATAAAATCCGTTCATTTCCTAAGTGCTGATGCATCTGAGTCAGAAAGGGAGCGAAAGAAGAGGAGTTGGATGCGACACATTCTGCTGGGGGTAAAGTCGCTTTGCTCAGTAAAACCCGTAAACGCCGGGTGTTGAGTATCGCAATGATTTGAGCACGCCTATTGGGTGCAAAAGATTCCAACATTTGTACTATCTCAATCATACGCTGAGCCAAACATTGCTCTTGGGTTTTAGACAAAAGCTGGTCTCGATTTTTAAATAGGAGAATAATACTAAGCAGTTGCCCCAATAGCAAGCCAATGAGCAGCACTAGGACTAAGCGACCAAATAAGGATGAGGGGTGCATTTTTAATTTTGTGAATAATGAATTATGAATTTAAAGTCTCAAGATTCTGTTTGCACCTTGGCACCCCGCGCTGTTTGGATAATACGCGGCTTTTTGGCGTTTTCTCCCAAGTGACGGCGCAAACGGCCTACTAAAACGTCAATACTACGGTCAAAAGGTAAGGCTTCTCTACCCTGACTC
>JSZA02000302.1 GCA_000785145.2 Candidatus Thiomargarita nelsonii | reverse complement strand
ACAAAGCTTTAGCTTTGTCAGACAGTACTACGCTGCCGCTTTGTACTCCAAAAAAAACAAATTGACAGAGTACTATTGGAAAAATAAATAATGAAATTTGAAAAATATATACGCTTTTTGTCAGGCGCGATCCTACTGCTTTATGCAGTAAACAGTGTCATAGCTGCGCCAAATCAAGAAAAAGCCCTTGAGATTGCACTCAACTATCTTAACGAGAACCAGGCTTTTTTAGGTCTCAGCCAAGCTGATTTGTCCGATAAAGTCGTCAAAGACCAATATGTGACGCAACATAATGGTGTGACACATATCTATCTACGTCAACAGTATGACGGCATTGAACTCTTTAATGGTGATATAGCAATCCATATTGCCAAGAATGGTAGTGTTATTAAGGTGAACAATCAGTTTGTTCCTAAGCTCAGTCAAGCCGTTAATACGATCAAACCGTTTATCTCAGCCGTTCAGGCTGTCCAATCGACAGCACAGCATTTAGGTTTGACTCTGACAACTGATCTTGTTATTCAAGAAAATATTGGTGGTACTGGCGTGCTCCTGACTGGTGGGGGCATTTCTCTCGATGACATCCCTGCCAAGCTTGTGTATGAGCCAGTTACTCAAGGAGAAGTACGTCTAGCCTGGCAGGTGAGAGTGCGCCAGCCTGAGCATTGGTGGAATCTGCGGATAGATGCTGTTACTGGCAAAGTACTTTCTAAAAATGACTGGATTGTGAACCATAATGAATATAAAGTGTTCCCCCTCCCCTCAATCAGTCCAGAAGACCCTGGGGATTCTCCCAGCTTGGAGAGTCACCCTGCCGATGACATAGCTTCTCCCTTTGGTTGGCATGATACTGACGGCGTAGCGGGTGCCGAGTTCACTGATACACGCGGCAATAATGTGTCTGCCCAAGAAGATAGGGATCATGATAATAATGCTGGTTTGCGTCCTGATGGGGGTGCCAATTTGATTTTTGATTTTGCGTGGGAGCCGGCTTTAGAGCCTTGGGAAGCGACGAATCAAGAAGCGGCGATTGTCAATTTGTTCTACTGGAACAATGTGATACACGATGTTTTTTATCACTATGGTTTTGATGAAGCCAGTGGTAATTTCCAAGAAAATAATTATGGTAATGATGGTTTAGGTGATGATTCTGTTCAGGCGGATGCACAAGATGGCGCCGGTATAAATAATGCCAATTTTGCGACACCGCCCGATGGTCAAAATCCACGCATGCAAATGTTTCTCTGGGACCAGACTTCACCTCAACGTGATGGTGACTTTGATAATACTATTATCATCCATGAATATGGGCATGGTATTTCAAACCGTTTGGTCGGTGGACCCAGTAATGTGAATTGCTTGGGGAATACTGAGCAAATGGGTGAAGGTTGGAGTGATTGGTTGGCCTTGATTCTAACCACATTAGAGAGCGAACAGGGTGCCAGTGCTCGTGGTATGGGGCCTTATGTACTGGGTCAAGCCCCTGATGGTCAGGGTATCCGTCCCGCCCGTTACACCACAGATATGAGTGAAAATGGTTATACTTATGCCGACATTAGCGATTTATCTATTCCGCATGGTGTGGGCTTTGTTTGGGCAACCATGTTGTGGGAAATGCAATGGAAATTGATTGAGCAACATGGTTTTGATCCAGATGTGTACACGGGGAATGGCGGTAACAATCTAGCCATTCAACTGGTCATTGATGGCATGAAGTTGACAGACTGCAATCCGGGCTTTGTTGATGCTCGCAATGCTATTTTGCTGGCTGACCAAACGAATAACGGGGGCACCAACCAATGTCTTATTTGGGATGCCTTTGCCAAGCGTGGATTGGGTTTCAGTGCTGAACAAGGCAGTACATCGAGCAGCATTGATGGTACAGAAGCCTTTGATATGTCGCCAGAGTGCTCGGAGAGTTTGAAGATAAGCAAGACCGCCAATCCTTCGCCTGTTGAAGCCGGTGCTCTGTTAGATTATACCCTAGAAGTACATAATTACACCTCTGATACGCTAACGGGTGTTACCATTACTGATAATGTGCCAGCCGATACCAGTTATGTTTCAGCGACTTGTGGTGGCAGTGAAAGTGCTGGCATTGTTACCTTCCCGCTGGGTGATATGAATAGTGGGGACACGGCTAGTTGCACTTTCCAAGTTCAAGTGAGTGGTAATCTGGAGCATACCGTTTTATTTGTCGATGACATGGAGAGCGGCGAGGGCAATTGGACGGTTTCGCATGGGGAAGGTGAAAATAACTGGACACTGAAGAATTCTAATCCACATAGTGAAAGTTATGCTTGGTTTGCTCAGGAGACGACTGTCGTTACTGATCAATATTTGATCATGAGCAATCAGCTACCCTTGAGTGGAAGGCCTATCCTGCACTTTTGGCATCACTATAATACGGAAGCCGGCTTTGATGGTGGTGTCGTTGAGATATCCACAGATGGTGGTACGACTTGGACGGACGCTTCGATGACGCAGAATGGCTACAATGGGAGCATTTCATCTAATTGGGGCAGTCCTATTGGGGGTCGCCAAGCATTTACGGGCAACAGTGGTGGCTATATAGAAACGCTAGTCGATCTCAGCCGCTATAACGGTCAGAATGTACAAATCCGTTTTCGCTTTGCCACAGATACGAGTCGTGGTGGTAATGGTTGGTATGTGGATGATGTCCAGATTGTTGATGAAGTAGCGATTTTCAACGAGGCTTGTGTTGAAGCCAGTTCTGGTGAGGTTGATTGTGCAAATGTCACAACACAGGTGATCTCTATGCCAAATATTGTCGTGTCTACAGATATTATCATTGACTTTGGCGCCGAAGGTATATGGGCATGGCTAAACAACGAGAGTTGGCAATCCCTGCATTCACTCTCTCCTGATAGCATGGTCACTGGACACCTAGACGATAATAAGCAGGACGATGTGATTATCGACTTTGGCTCACAATATGGAATTTGGCTATGGATGAACAATAGCAGTTGGGCTCAATTGCACACCTTATCGCCAGAGAGCATGGTGACGGGCGATATAGACGGTAGTGGTCAGGACGATGTGATTATCGACTTTGGCGAGCCTTATGGAATTTTGTTGCGGATGAACAACAACGCTTGGGAATCACTGCACAATATCTCGCCGGAGGGGATGGTAACGGGCGATATAGACGGTAGTGGTCAGGACGATGTCATTATCGACTTTGGCTCACAATATGGAATTTGGCTGCGGATGAACAATAGCGATTGGGTCAAATTGCACACCTTATCGCCAGAGAGCATGGTGACGGGAGATATAGACGGTAGTGGTCAGGACGATGTGATTGTCGACTTTGGCTCAGACTATGGGACTTGGGTGCTAATAAACAACGACCGTTGGGAATCACTGCACAATATTTCGCCAGAAAGCATGGTAACGGGCGATATAGACGGTAGTGGTCAGGACGATGTGATTATCGACTTTGGCTCACAATATGGGATTTGGGTGCGAATGAACAATAGCAATTGGGTTCAATTGCATTCAATCTCGCCAGAGGGGATGGTGACGGGAGATATAGACGGTAGTAATCAGGACGATGTAATTATCGACTTTGGTGCCCAATATGGTATTTGGCGGTGGACGAACAATAGTGCTTGGGTTCATTTGCACTCGTTATCGCCAGAAAGTATGATCACCGGGAACATAGATGGATTGGACTCACTGGCTTCTTCTAATAATCTCGAACAGAGCGATACCTTGCTCGATGTTGAAACCATTGAGTTACCAGAGCCAGAGCTTGGAGATCAATTACCGTAGGCCTGACTAAAAATCCTATTTCTTCAAGAAATAGGATTTTTTTTAATCGCGTTTCTAGTATTCTTGACGTGTTGGAGTACAAAGCTTTAGCTTTGTCAGACAGTACAAAGCTAAAGCTTTGTACTCCAAAAAAACA
>JSZA02000304.1 GCA_000785145.2 Candidatus Thiomargarita nelsonii | reverse complement strand
GGTGGCATTTGTCACTCTCGGTGGATTGAAAGCAAAGCTTAAAGGTGTTCCAGCTTCTGGCGTTTCTGCTTTTGCCTTCAGACGGATTGTTACCAGATTAAAGTCTCCTGATGGGAATGGGCTTGTTAGTTTGCCAGCGGCAAAGTTGATATGTCCGGCTCCGTTGTCAAAGGAGTTCTCAAGAGTTAGGTCAAGATGCCCTGCGGATGTCATGCTTACGATTTCTAGGTATGTCGGGTCAAAATCGAGGTAGGCACTGGCTCCATCGACTTCTTGCGTGTCTGCCTGAACCAAAATGGTGACTTCAAATTCTTGTCCAATAGATACGTTTGATTCTGGCTGTTCTACGGATAAGATGACGGTACCTGATGTGTTGTTATCTTTGATCGTCACCACCGCCGTATCTGGCTCACCTAATTGGGCACCACCTGTGAGATTGCCTAAGCTGACGATGAAATTTTTGTCATTTTCTTGCTGGCTATCGTCAGTGATGTTTACTGGAAAAGTCTTGTCAGTGTCATCGCCGTCATTCCAGTTTAGGGTGCCGGATGTTTGGGTGTAGTCGTCGGGAGATGTGGCTGAGTCATCGCTGGTGGCGTATTCTACTGAGACTGCTCCTTGTTTATTTTCTGATCGAGTGACGGTAATAGTGAGTGAGCCGTCTCCTTCATTGATATTATAATTGGCCGCTGAAAATTGTAGACTGCTGCAGTAGGAGGGTGATATTTGTGTCTGCCAATCAGGGTCCATTATATCAAGCCAAGCAATACAGGCAGCGTCATAAGCTGACTCATCATTAATTAGGTTGTTGTTTTTTAATCTTAGACCATATGGTGCATCTCTCAGATTCGTCAAATTCATTAACTCGCATGGGATTATTCCGCAGAGTTGGTTGTCAGACAGATAGAGACTCTCCAAATTGCTCAACTGAGCCAACTCCGGTGGGATAGTACCGGTGAGTTGGTTGTCATACAGATAGAGATATTTCAAATCGCTCAACTGACCCAATTTTGGTGGGATAGTACCGGTGAGTTGGTTGTGACCAAGAGAGATATATTCCAGATTGCTCAACTGACCCAATTCTGGTGGGATAGGACCGGTGAGTTGGTTGTTATACAGATTGAGATATTCCAGATTGCTCAAATTACCCAACTGAGCCAACTCCGGTGGGATAGGACCGGTGAGTTGGTTGGAATACAGCCTGATATCCGTCAAATTGCTCAAATCACCCAAGTCTGGTGGAATAGTACCGGTGAGTTGGTTGGAATACAGATAGAGATATTTCAGATTGCTCAACCGACCAAAGTCCTGTGGAATCGTACCGTTGAGTTGGTTGGAATACAGAGAGAGTTTTTTCAAATTGATCAAGCCCGCCAAGTCTGGTGGGATAGTACCAGTGAGTTGGTTGCCACCCAGATTGAGATATTCCAGATTGCTCAACTGAGTCAATTCTAGCGGGATTTTGCCGGTGAGTTGGTTGGAATACAATCTGAGAATTCTCAAATGGCTCAACTGAGCCAATTCTAGCGGGATTTTGCCGGTGAGTTGGTTGTGACCAAGAGAGATATATTCCAGATTGCTCAACTGACCCAATTTTGGTGGGATTTCGCCGGTGAGTTCGTTGTAATACAGTCCGAGATTAATCAAATTGCTCAAATTACCCAGTTCTGGTGGGATTTCGCCGGTGAGTTGGTTGTTACCCAGATAGAGCTGCTCCAAATTGATCAAGTCAGCCAATTCCGGTGGAATCGTACCACTGAGTTGGTTGGAATCCAGATTGAGAACTGTCAAATTGCTCAACTGAGTCAATTCTAGCGGGATAGTACCGGTGAGCTCGTTGCCATACAGATAGATCCTCTCCAAATTGATCAACTTCGCCAATTCCGGTGGGATAGTACCGGTGAGTTGGTTGGAATACAGAGAGAGTTTTTTCAAATTGATCAAGTCCGCCAATTCCGGTGGGATTTCGCCGGTGAGTTGGTTGTTACCGAGAGAGATATATTCCAGATTGCTCAAGTCCGCCAATTCCGATGGGATAGTACCAGTGAGTTGGTTGAAATGCAGATAGAGCGTTTTTAAACTGCTCAACTTCGCCAATTCCGGTGGGATTTCGCCGGTGAGTTGGTTGTTACCCAGATTGAGAACTGTCAAATTGCTCAACTGAGTCAATTCTAGCGGGATAGTACCGGTGAGCTCGTTGCCATACAGATAGATCCTCTCCAAATTGATCAACTTCGCCAATTCCGGTGGGATAGTACCGGTGAGTTGGTTGGAATACAGAGAGAGTTTTTTCAAATTGATCAAGTCCGCCAATTCCGGTGGGATTTCGCCGGTGAGTTGGTTGTTACCGAGAGAGATATATTCCAGATTGCTCAAGTCCGCCAATTCCGATGGGATAGTACCAGTGAGTTGGTTGAAATGCAGATAGAGCGTTTTTAAACTGCTCAACTTCGCCAATTCCGGTGGGATTTCGCCGGTGAGTTGGTTGCTACCCAGATTGAGAAATGTCAAATTGCTCAAATTACCCAATGCCGGTGGGATAGTACCACTGAGTTGGTTAACATCCAGAGCGAGCCTATCCAAATTACTCAACTGACCCAATTCTACCGGGATAATACCGGTGATGAGATCGTTGCGATACAGATAGAGAACTGTCAAATTGCTCAAATTACCCAATTCCGGTGGAATCGTACCGCTGAGTTGGTTGGAATTCAGTTTGATCTCCGACACATGTCCACCACTACATGTCACTTTATACCAACTACAAGGCGTATCCGTCACCTTCCACCCGCTGTTATCTGTCCAACTATCACCACCCGTACTATTATATAAAGTAACAAGAGCTTCACACTCCGCCAATGGGATTTCAGTAACACTATCGCAGATAGAGCCGCTCTGAGATTCAAAATTAGCGTTGACGGTATGGTTGGTGTTCATTATTACCGAACAATCGCCGCTCCCACTACAACTACCACTCCATCCGGTAAATGTCGAACCCGCATCAGCTATAGCCGTCAAAGCGACTGGCGTTCCAGAATAGTAGTCTTCTGTGCAGTCACTACCACAATCAATGCCCGTTGGGGAACTGGTGACTGTGCCACTTCCCGTACCAGATTTGGTGACGGATAGGGTATGCTTGCTACAGTAGTCGGGTGATATTTGTGTACGCCAATCCGGGTCTTTTTCATCAAGCCAAGCAATAAAGGCAGCGTCATAAACTGACTCATCATTAATTAGGTTGTTGTTTTTTAATTTTAGACCATATTTTGGCGGTAGCAGCTTCGTCAACTTCATTAACTCGGATGGGATTTTTCCGCAGAGTTGGTTGTCATTCAGCCAGAGAGAGTCTAAATTGATCAAATCACCTAACTCCGGTGGGATAGGACCGGTGAGTTTGTTATCATCCGTGAGTTGCTTATGCAGTTTGAGCTTCACTAAATTGCTTAACTGACCAAGTTCTGATGGGATAGGACCTGTGAGTTTGTTGTCATACAGCCAGAGATATTTTAAACTGCTCAGTTGCTCCAATTCTGGTGGAATCGTACCACTGAGATTGTTGTCATACAGGTTTAGTTGCGATACCTGTCCATTATTACACGTCACCCCATGCCAATCACAAGGCGTATCAGTCTCAAGCCACCCGCTGTTATCTTTCCAATTTTCACCATCTGTACTATTATATAAAGTCACAAGAGCTTCAGACTCCGTCGATGGAATTTCTGTAACGGTATCGCAGATAGAGCCGCTCTGAGATTCAACTGTAAGCGTCTGCTTACTCGACTGACGAAAATTCGCCACCGTAAATGCGGTATCATTGAGCGATTTAGCATTGAACGCGGATTGAGGTGAGGTATCAATAATCCCGCTAGGCTGACTATTATAATCAACATTCGGATTTGACCAATGATTGACACGCGGACATCCCCCCGAACAATTATAAGCCATGACAGTACGGAAAGAGTT
>JSZA02000301.1 GCA_000785145.2 Candidatus Thiomargarita nelsonii | reverse complement strand
TCAGGGTGCGTAGGACGCACCCTACAAAACCTCGTAAATGGACTTATGTATAAGAGAGTGCGCGAGGCAAAGGAATGCATGCCTCGACGCTCCGCGTCGAATTTTAAAAATAAATGAAACTGTTAATAGTAAGTGGCTTATCAGGCGCCGGTAAAACTATCGCCTTGCATAGCTTGGAAGATATGGGAACATATTGCGTTGATAATCTACCTGTTGGATTATTACCTGCTTTTGCCGAGCAAGCTGAACAGATAGATCCTGATTGCATAGCACTCGGCATAGATGTTCGCACAACGGCTTTACACGACATACCGACTTTATTGCAAAAATTGAAGAGAACACAAGTTCCCTATCAAATACTCTTTCTTGAAGCGAATGAGGCAGTGCTTATCAAACGTTTCAGTGAAACTCGTCGTAAACATCCTTTAACAACAGCTAATGTATCTTTAGCAGAAGCCCTTCAAGAGGAGCGCAAATTACTTGAGCCCTTAGCTAATTGTGCCGATATTCACATCGACACGAGCCAAACGGATGTTCATCAATTACGCGACCTGATCCGTCTTCGGGTAGGACTCTGTTCTTCAAATAAATTTTCAATTTTATTTCAGTCGTTTGGATTCAAAAAGGGGATAGTCAGCGATGCTGATTTTGTTTTTGATGTGCGCTGTTTGCCCAATCCTTATTGGGAAATGGGACTCAAAAATTTGACGGGGCGTGATCAGCCTGTCATTAACTTTTTACAAGCACAACCCAAAGTACAGCAAATGCGTGAACAACTCATTGGCTTTTTAGACTCTTGGATTCCCCAATTTGAAGCGAATGATCGTCAATATCTAACTATTGCTATTGGTTGTACGGGGGGGCATCATCGTTCCGTGTATTTAACGGAACAATTGGCTCAGCATTTTAGTCAATATAAATATGAAATATTGGTGCGGCATAGAGAATTATAACGTCCAAGATAAATCTTGGACTCCTACCAAAATAATTTAAACTCACTATGAACGTAGGCATTTTGTTGATTACCCATGATGACGTTGGCACCAGTTTGTTAGACAGTTTGCAAAAAACATGGGTTGATGAGACTTTGCCTTTGGCTGTAAAAGTCTTACCTATTCGTCATGAAAATGATCCAGATGCATTCTGCTACCATGCCGAAAATCTTTGCAAAAGTCTTAACAAAGGGCAGGGTATCTTAATCCTCACCGATCTCTTTGGTGCCACTCCTTGTAATATTGCCACGAAATTAATGCATCGCTGTCGTGTGCGGATCGTCGCTGGGCTCAATTTACCTATGTTATTTAAAGTCATGAATTATTCAAAAGAGGATTTAGATAGTCTGGCGAATAGAGCCTTATCTGGTGGTTGTCAGGGAATCTTAGATGTTAATTCGGTTTTCAATGGATAACATAATGCTAAAACAAACACTTATTATTATTAACCAATTAGGGTTACATGCGCGGGCTGCGACTAAATTGGTTAAACTTGCATCACAATTTGAAAGCAGCATACAAGTGAAACGCCGAGAGCGCGAAGTCAATGGCAAAAGTATTATGGGGGTTATGTTATTGGCAGCGGCTAAGGGATGCCAGATTGAATTGATTGTCAATGGGGCTGATGAGACAAGCGCAATGAGCGAATTATGTCTTCTGATACAAAACGGTTTTGGAGAAGAAAAGTGAGTCTAAGCCTACAGGGTATCGGAGTCTCAAAAGGCATTGCTATTGGCAATGTCTATATCATTCATCACGAACCCGTTGAAATTAATGAATATTGTGTACAATCACCCCACCTTCCAGATGAAATTGAGCGTTTTGAAAATGCCATCAGTTTAGCACGCGAACAATTATTGCACATACGCAAGCGGGTTCCCAAAAATAGCACTATCGATATTGCAGCATTTATTGATGCCCATTTATTGATGCTTGAAGATAGTCTGTTGAGTCAAATACCCATAGATTTAATCTATGAACATCAATGCAATGCAGAATGGGCTTTGAAAATGCAATGTGATAGCATTGTGCAAAGCTTCGAGCAAATCGCTGATCCTTATTTAAGTGCTCGCCAAAATGATGTCAAACACGTCGTTACACGCATTCAGCGCATTTTAGCTGGCTATCAAGATAGCTCACTTGAATCTGCCTCACTCAGCAATGCCATTATAATAGCTGATGATCTTAGCCCCGCCGATACGGTGCTGATGCAACATCATGGCATATTGGCTTTTGCCACAGAATCTGGTGGCATCACTTCGCATACCGCCATTTTAGCGCGTAGCTTAGGCATTCCTGCCATTGTCGGATTGCAACGTGTACGTTCTTATATTCAAGCCGATGATACTGTCATTGTTGACGGTTCTGAGGGCTTCATACTCGCAGAGCCCGATGAGCGCAGTTTGTGTTACTATCAGCGGCGTCAAAGTCAGGAAAAACGTTATCGTAGCGCATTAAGTAAAATCAAAGCATCACCGACTATAACCCGTGATGGGACTTCAATTAGTTTACAAGCGAACATCGAGTTTCCGGAAGATATTAAAGCAGTCAAACGGGTGGGGGGAAAAGAAATTGGCTTATACCGAACAGAATTTTTATTTATGAATCGAACTCAGCCCCCAGATGAAGAGGAACATCTTGAGGCTTATCGTCGAGTCATCCAAGAGGCAGCCCCAGTCACAATTCGCACCCTTGATCTGGGTGCCGATAAGCAAATTGTTGATAATCGCCAACATCATTATTCATTTATCACCAATCCGGCACTGAGCTTGCGTGGTATTCGTTTATGTTTAAAAGAACAAAATTTATTCAAAGCACAATTGCGGGCTATCTTGCGAGCTTCTGCCTTGGGAGAAGTACGCATGATGATACCCATGGTATCTGATCAGAGCGAAATAATACAAGTCTATAAAATAGTTGAACATTTGAAAAATGATCTTCGCCAACAATCGATAAAATTTGATCCCTCGATGCCTATTGGCGTGATGGTAGAAGTGCCCGCTCTGGCGATTTGTAGCGACTTAATAGCGCCTCATGTTGATTTTTTATCCATTGGCACAAATGATTTGATTCAATACACTTTAGCCGCTGATCGAAACGATCAAAGCGTTAATTATTTATATAATCCTTTGCATCCTGCGATATTACGGCTTATTAAAATGAGCATTGATGGCGCGACACAAGCGGGCAAGCCTATTAGCATGTGTGGGGAAATGGCGAATGATAAGCGTTATGTACGCTTACTACTTGGGCTAGGCTTACGCACATTTAGTGTCAATCCGGAATCTTATTTAGAAGTGAAAAAGATTATTAATAATACTGATATGAGCCACTTACCATCATTGGCTGTTAGAATGCTTGATATGACTTCTCAAGCTGAGAGGGCTGAGTTGTTGGAAGCGATTAATTATGAAAGCTAAAAAAGCAAGCGTAGGGTGCGTCCCACGCACCATTGTGCGCCCATCGATGGGTAGCTAACTTCCTATCCTTTATTATATTAATCAGGTGGATACGCGGAGCAATAGCCACCCTACATGTATGGAGTTTGGCGTAGGACTACGCTTGCTGGTTCGTTATTCCAAAATTTCCTCTTGAGTGTCAGCCTCAAATTTAATAAGTTCTGTCAGTAATTCATCACAAACAACCACGCTTTCAAAATAAGCTTTACAATATAAATCAAAATTATATCTATATTCGGCTGCACAAACCGTAATAGCAAGTAAATCAGCACGATATTTAGATTTATCAGTTTTAAATGCCGTTAAGAAAATCAGTTCCTCTAATAATTTGTTGATAATGAAAGCAATGAATAGAACAATCTTGTATCTTACTGCTATTAAAAAAATCAACGGCTATTGCATGTTCCCACGCTTTACCACCTAAGTTTTTTACATTTTCAAAGTTTTTAAATAATTTTTGGTACATGTGTCAAACTATCTATATATAGCTTTTCAGATAAAGATTTTGCTAGGAGTCCAAGATTTATCTTGGGACAGCCAAGATAAATCTTGGACTCC
>JSZA02000300.1 GCA_000785145.2 Candidatus Thiomargarita nelsonii | reverse complement strand
TTGGACAAAACAAGAACTTGAGGTGATGGAATACTGGGAAATGCGTGAGCGAGCGGATCAGGATAAGCGTCAGGCTGCTTATGATAAAGGTAAGAAAATGGGCGAGAAAAGAGGCGAAAAAAAAGGCGAGAAAAAAGGGCGATTTGCTGAAAAACAAGAAATCGCTCGTAATATGTTAGCCAAGGGGATCGAACCGGCTATTGTTGTTGAAACAACGGGGCTTTCTTCCGCTGATTTAACGGCTTTATAATTCATCAATTAACCAAGGATTTTTTTAGAAATAACCCAGCGGTTTATCGTGGCTCTTGTTTTTTAAATATCTAAATAATTTCCTGCGGTTTATCTGATTGCTTCTAACGTTACTTCGCGGAAAGCTATCCGGCTGAGGAGAAATCCGATTTTTTTAAAAAATCGGATTTCTATAAATCACAATAAAACTACACGGATTGCATTTAAAAATGGATAAATCAAAACCGAATTCGAGATGCTAGTTTTTTTTAAGTTGAGGTGTTGGAGTACAAAGCTTTAGCTTTGTAATCTTCTCTCCTAAAATCCTACGCTTGCTAAATACCAATGCCATTGGCGTAGGGGCAATCCCTTGTGGTTGCCCGCCCCTACAGAGAACCGCATTTTATGTTTCCGAGGCAAAAGTTTTCGCGCAGCGAAAACTTTTGCCTCGGAAGGCAATCCTTTATGGTTGCCCTTAATTTAATGGCATTGTTGCTAAATACCCAATTGCCTTTTTATTTTTTTTACCAACATCTCTTTAATTTCTGGATGACGGGGAATAGGGGCTTGTTTACCATTATGTGGATTGGCATAAATGTCATGTTTACCTCCATGTCGCTTGAGATAACAACCTGCATTAACCAACTCTCGGATAAAATTTCCTCGTTTCACACTTGAATACCTATCTTTGTTATGTGTGAATTGAGTTCACGAGTATCGCTTTCATCACTGGCTCTCATCATATAGTAAGCGTCTTTGACATTTTTCTGTAATTCTTCTAGGGTTTCACCTTGGCTAAAAACACCTGGTACATCTTTAAGATGCCCTACATACCAATCATCCTCTATCCAATATTCAAGACGAAAATCTATTAACATGTTTTGGGGTTCCTTTATATAATACTCACCACAACGAGTTGAATAATTGTCTGAATCATAATTAACAGAATTTTAGAATTAACAGAATAAAAACAAAATAAGCCAAACCCTACCAAAAAAACTATTCTGAAAATTCTTTAATTCTGTCAATTATGATTCAGAAGTCAACTTGACAGTTAGGCACTGCTTTTTTAAATTTTCTCATATTCCACCAACTAATTTTACAAATATTAATAGCTTTCTTGAAAACATTTTTCCAATCGTAATCTAAATGATTCCACCACTCCCTCATTTGGACAATACGAGACTGCCCTGATTGAGCAGGTTTTTCAACGGCTTTAGGTGACAGCTGGATTCGTTCAGGTTTTGCTGGCTCTGCTTGAGATAACAAACCCTCCAATCGCCTCATCAAACTCAATGCCATTAAGCCTGTCCCGACGTTAGGAGGGATCTTAGGGCAACCATAAAGGATTGCCCCTACATGGACCGTGATTTTTCGTAGGGGCGGGTGTAGGGGCAATCCCTTGTGGTTGCCCGCCCTACGCCAATGGCATTGCTCATCAAACTGCCCACATCAACCCGTTTTTCAGGCTCAATCTCCACACAATCACACAACAAATAAAACAATTCCGGTGCCTTTGCCAAACGTTTTGGATGCAACGTCTGTGGACTTTCTCCCGTAAGTCCCAAACACCGCCGCTTGCGCTAACAGACTTAACCCAGATTGACTGCGCTTAGCCATTTCTTGCCCTAACGACGGTGCCACTTTCGCGCCGCATTTCCCAAAAACACTTGATGACGACTGATTTTTTCTCGAAACGGTTTTGCGCCAAAAAGACACACCCCATTCCACCAGCACCCAATATCTCTTGAATACTATATGTATGTACATTATACAAAGCATAACGTTGTGGTTTCAGTTCAATCGCTTTTTGTAAATACGTTAAGGCTTTATCATAAACTTGTTCACGAATAAATACTTGAAAAAGGTTAAACGCACTCAACGCCCGTTCTTCATCATTATTCGCCTGTTGGTAGGCTTGGCTAAACCAGCCTTCCGCTTGTTTTAAATCGCCCTGCGAAGACACGACACTCCCTAAGCCAATCGCCACACGACTATATTCATTTCAAATTGGCAGAACTATATTGCGTCAATCGCGGTTTAATTTCCAGCGATAAATCGGCACGCGCCATCAATTGTTGAACGATGGCTAAAATTTGTTCAGTATCACTTTTAATGCCCCCTAATTGCGCCCAATCTGCAAAATCTTGGCAAAATTCTAAAAACTCGGTATAATGGCTTTGTGTGACTGATTCAATTTGTTGCCATTGTTTTCGCTGTTGAGCCAGTTGTAGCACCTTATCCAAATCATCAGCTTGAACGGCTTGATCATATTTTCCATTAATCGTTTGTAAAGTCTGTTTAATTTCCTTGACATCAATGATTAAACCTTCGCGTTGCAAGGCGGCTAAGGTAGATTGAAAGCGTGGCAACTAAATCAGTCATAGAACTTGCCCCGCTGGCGGTGACAAAACTGGCTAATTCTGTCTCAGAAAAAGGGACATTATCCCCTTGAAAGAGTGTGAGTGTGGCTATTTGCTGGCATTGTTGCGCGGTTTGTTGAAAATTTTCATCACTCATCGCTGCGGGCAATAAATATTCCTGTTTCAAGCGTTGCGAAAATTCGTTTTCCACATTGGCTTGAAATAGCGATTGCCAAAAACCACGTTGATTTTCAGGTGCTGCTAAGCCGCTACTGATCGCCGCTAAGGCATAACCATAACTGTCTTGAAAATTTTTGGCGATTTCAGCAGCGGTGAAGGTATTTTTGTTGACATATTGATTTGAGTAAAAAGGAGTCCAAAACCTAGTTTGACGAGACTATGTCCAAGATAAATCTTGGACTCCTTTTATAGCTGAAAATTTCCGGGCTAAACGGCGCGAGTTGACGAGCGTCCACTTTCTCCCTTTGTTAGGCCAATATTTGCATGATGCCGGATAAATTCCCCTAAAGAACGTAAAGCATCCAACATATCGGGGTCTTTTCTGTTAGCCATGATTTTGTTCATACCTCTTACGTTCGTATGTCGTTGTCTGCCGGGCAGAGATTAGCCTAATAGCATTGTCTCTTTCAGTATGGACCACCACAAGGAGCAATGCCACCTTCGTTAAGGATAAATGCCCGCAATCGTGGTATTAGGAGTCCAAGATTTATCTTGGGCGTCGGCTCTCCCAAACTAAAGTTTGGACTCCTGAATACCTTAACTTAATGGCATTGACCACAAGGAGGCGATGTTTATCTGACTAACCGTTCTTCATTTGCCGGATGAAGAGGATCGGAAATGGTGATAGACAGGAAGTCAGCCAGAACGGTACTCGCTTCCTCAAAGGTGATGCCATGCTTGCGTTTGTTTGAAGCTGCTTTGTTGTTATCCCACTCAAATTTCAATACCAATATCTCCGTTGTTGATGCCTAAGTAGACACCATAAAATGGTGAATTTCAATATTTCAAATTGAAATTATAACACACCTCCACTGGTTATGTCTGATTTTGAGACTTAACTTAATGGCATTTTTGCTGTGGGAACGAGAAAATATTTATTCCTATATTTTAACGACAGCTAATTTTTATTAGCAGTGATTTGTCAAAACACGAAGGCTACAGGGATTATATATAAGCAGGGATTTGTCAAAACCGTTAACTACAGGGATTATTTTTTAGCAGTGATTTGTCAAAATAAAATCACCTTAAAAACATGCGAGCCTTAAAGCTGTGTTTTGACAAATCACTGCTAAAAAAAAAATCCCTGTCGTTAATGTTTAGCCTAGCCTCATAAGAGAAATTTTAACATTAATCCGCTATAATCTCATTCCTCATCACACACAAAAAAAATCACTAACAAAAAATGGAAAAAACTTATACTCCCCACGCTATCGAACAACACTGGTACAAAACTTGGGAAGAAAAAGGCTATTTT
>JSZA02000298.1 GCA_000785145.2 Candidatus Thiomargarita nelsonii | reverse complement strand
ATATAACGATCAAGATTAGACACGTAGGATGAAACCTTGCCTTTCAAAGTAAAATTAATAGAATTAAAATGCCTGGCTAAAATTCCAAAAAAGGATAAGAAAAAAGATTTAATCTGATTAAAAACCTTTCCCGATAATGAGTCCACCTTCTGCATTTGTGCAAAGAGTTTACGCTCGGCCTGCGAGAGCAAGTCAGCGCAATCATTTAACGCTGTTATTTGTGCTTCTGGCAATTTTCCTAGACGAGTTTGATAAGTATAGATGCCTTCGCAAGTCGTACCCGATTTCTCTCTGGTTTTTTTACTCATAATTTTGTTAATAATTTAGCTGTCAACTTTTTATTCGCCATTATCTCAAACCACAATCAAAAATACAACCCCCCTTGTCGGCTGAGCCAATATCAGATAATATAACAGACTATAAGATAGTAATAGATTTATAAACACTGTTATTAACCCGACTTGACCGGCACGTAACTGTGCTCGCCCATCTTCGTCTAACTGGTTTAAATTCATACCAAATAAGCTAACATCCCCGCTAGTGGGATTATCTAATCCGGCTAATAGTCCTAATAAAGTTGATTTACCCGAGCCAGAGGTGCCTAAAATCGCCACCGCTTCACCGGCATGAAGTTCTAAGTTAATATCGTTTAAAATAGTTAAGATGCCGTCAGGGGCATTAACTTGTTTAGCTAATTTATGGGCTGTTACTATCATTGTTGAATTTTCTCCCTTGTTAATACTCGATGTTCAAGTTTTTTTGACTTGACATTGTTGTTGGAGTCCAAAGCTTTAGCTTTGGACTGGCGGCGGACTCGTCCAAAGCTAAAGCTTTGGACTCCAAGTGACTTTGATGTCAAGATCAAAAAAACTTGAACATCGAGTAATAGGGAGATTTAATTTTGAGGTGTTTGTCATGTTAAAAAAACCGCTTGTTATCATTTGTATTATTATGGGGTGCATTTGCTCATGCTCCAATCCCTCTAGTCCAGAGGGGGAAACGCCAAGCCAAGTATCAAAAGAGGAAATTGATGTGCCAAGTCTGCATTCAAAAACGGGGAAAACTGATACGCTGAACCAGCTTTATAGGAGGCTACTGGTTATTGGAGATAGCCTCAGTGCTGCTTATGGTATCGCGCCCCAAGAGGGTTGGGTGCATTTATTAGAGCAACGCTTGCACGAAACCGGAGCTAAATATCAAATCATTAATACCAGCATCAGCGGCGATACCACTAGCGGTGGGCACAATCGCTTAGCAAAAATTTTGCAACAATATCAGCCTTCTATTGTAATACTGGAATTGGGAGCTAATGATGGTTTGCGCGGTTTAAGTCTTAAAGCCATGCGAGCTAATCTTGCCGCTATGATAAAACAATCTCAACAAGCCGGGGCAAGAGTATTATTGTTGGGGATGCGAATTCCGCCCAATTATGGCAAAACTTACACGACGCAGTTTCATCAGATTTATCATGATTTAGCCGCCACGTATGACATTGCGTTAGTGCCATTTTTTCTGGAAGGCGTTGCAGGCAATAGGGCATTAATGCAAGATGATGGTATTCATCCAACGGCGGCGGCGCAGGAACGGTTGCTGGATAATGTGTGGGGCGTGTTGACTAAGGAGGCAAATAACTTCGTCAAGTCAAAACAAGACCTGCCAGGTTAAAACAAAACCTGGCAGGTCAAAATCACAGTCAAAACAAGACCTGCCGCGAAGGTTGTGACTTTGACCTGGCAGGTTTTCTTTTCAACCTGCCAGGTCTTGTTTTGAAGTTGACTAGGCTCGTAGTAGGCGATTTAAGAAAAAGTATTGTTTTTTGAGAGATTAATCTTTTTCCAAATTACCGTGATCGAGTGACATACGAGCGGCTTAAACTATCCTGTGGCAGGGTATTGTATTTATATATAAAGATCAGGTTTATCCACCAGATAAATCGTAATAAAAACAGATTGACTATAGTTAACCAGTTACGAAAAAATGACTGATACCATGCTATACGTTCGCCATATTGATTAATAACCATTAATCTCATCACTTTTTTACCAATAGATGCTTGTAATGGTGTTGCTTCCAGAATGGGTATAACAATAAAAAAGTAAATCAAAACGAGCCTGAATATCTTTTTCTGAAAGATTACCCGGTGAGTTCTTGAGCATTTTGTAATATTTAGAAGTAAAGAATCCCCCGCGTCAACTAACTTAGCAAAGAATCCCCATGTCAACTCCATTCTTTTGTTAGATGCTTTACAGCCCAAGTGCCCGTTTCACTTCGCTCCTAATTGCACCAGTTTCCCTCGCTTGTGGTATTCCTTGATTCGGGTAGGGTTTTGCACCGACTATTTCTTCTTTCAGTTCCTGATAGAGCTGATCCCTTCCAACTTTGCCAAACTCAAATGCAGTTTGAGTTGATGGCAATAGATATCGCGGTTGTGCTTTTGGAGCCACATCCAACCCCATTAACACCACCTCAAAAACCTCATCCGAAAGGTAATAGGACGCGAATGTAGTTGCCGCATTTTTGCACCGTATACTCTTGCATTTAGGAGACATTACAAGCGCATCGGTAAACAAAGTTGGATTATCTCCAGCCCCTAATGGAACTGAAGCAATATGCAAATTAGCCACTTTACGCTCGGCATGTGCAAGTATTGGATTCAATCTTTCAGAATAGCCGATTAAAGCGTCTGCATTTCCTGTGGCAAAGCGCTCGACTTCATCACTACCGCAATAGTTTTGTTCACCAGACGAACACGCTTGACCAAGCTTTTGAAAGGATTTAAACACCTCAGGGTCCAATTTCTGTTGAGAAACTACGTTGAGTAGATTGCGACTAGGATACGTGTCCCGATATGCATCAAGGTAGACCATAACGGAGTCCCAAGAACCATCTAGGTCTCCAACTATATCAGGTATCTCTGTTCCCAATGCTCTTAATGTTTCCAATAAAGCATCAAGATTGTTCGCTGCCCGGATGGACTTATCCTCAGAAATCACAAAATAGCCACATGTCCAATGCGGTACGCCGTATACTCTATTGTTGAAGGTAACCGCCTCGGCTGCTACTGGTAGAAATTGAGGGCCACTTATCTTGAATTCCAAGACAGCGTTGTGCTCAACCAATGTACCCAAAATAATTGTGTCAATTTCAATGAGGTGTTGAGCATCCGAACCCTCTTTTGTCAAAGAACTGACCGTTTTATCGACCTCGTATGACAAGTCGGCTATGTATTCTGGCTCCCACTCATAGAACTTTTTGAGAGGCCGTACTACAAGATCAATATCTGGATGTTTTGATTCAAAGTCTGTTTCAATCCACCGAAATAACGATTCTGCATCGGGTACCCAAGGGTAAAGCGATACACGCAACTGAAAATGATCAAAATTACTTGATGCCGAAGCCGCTGTTGCAAGTAATACGATACACAAACCCACTATTTGTTTAATGTAATTCATAGTTTCTCCAAAGGCACGAGCGTTAGCTATACTGTGCACCGTCATAAGTTGCGTTTTTGTCATTTCGAGTCAAACGAGAAATCTTATTGAATCGTGACAGATTTATCGTCGAAACCGAAATGACAAAAAAGTTCAGTTTATGACGGTGTCAAGTATAGAAGCTCAAGTTAGGTATTGTTATTCATTCAATTATAGCAAGTGTAATTGCTAGGCTGCATTTCCCCCCCAAAGTATAACCATGTCCTTGATATTTTTCCATACCGTACCCGGCTCACCCCTCTTTATGCAATCTCACGCCGCTCATTGGACATCGCATATTCTTGAGCATCCGGTCATACGGCATCGCTTTGGGTATTATCCACCGCCCCAATGTAGGGGCAATCCCTTGTGGTTGCCCTTAGATATGGCATTGAGCCGTCAAGGCAGGAGTCCAAACTTTAGTTTGGGCGCTCCAAGATAAATCTTGGACTCCTAGCTAGGCACAACAAAACTTTTGAGCGAGCGTAGGATGCGTCCTGGGCACAAATTAAGAGCCCATCGATGTGGCTGATTCGATACGTCGGAGGACGTTGCATTGACATTAGATGTATAAAGCAAAAACTTACCTTGAGGCGAAAGTCAAGGGGAACAATAGCATGTTTTCAAAAGGGTCATAAGGACACCGGTATG
>JSZA02000295.1 GCA_000785145.2 Candidatus Thiomargarita nelsonii | reverse complement strand
CTAAAATACAATCCCTGTAGTTAGGTTTTTGTTTTGACATATCCCTGCTAAAATACAATCCCTGTAGTTAGGTTTTTGTTTTGACATATCCCTGCTAAAATCAATGCCATTAAGTTAAGCATAAATGCGTTTTTTTTGTAGGGTGGGTAGAGCTTCGCTGCACCCACCAACTCGTTGAAATTTATAACAATGGTGGGTTTCGCTCTCGCTCTACCCACCCTACAAAAAAACCTTAACTTAATGGCATTGCTGCTAAAATACAATCCCTGTAGTTAGGTTTCTGTTTTGACAATATCCCTGCTAAAATACAATCCCTGTAGTTAGGTTTTTGTTTTGACATATCCCTGCTAAAATACAATCCCTGTAGTTAGGTTTCTGTTTTGACATATCCCTGCTAAAATACAATCCCTGTAGTTAGGTTTCTGTTTTGACATATCCCTGCTAAAATACAATCCCTGTAGTTAGGTTTTTGTTTTGACTTATCCCTGCTAAAAAAAAATCCCTGTAGTTATAGTTAGCTTGAGGTTTTGACATATCCCTGTCGTTCATCCGCTGGAGCAAACAACGCATGTTCAAACGAATACTTCTATTACTAGCACTAATTACCCAAATCCATAACGTTGTTGCCCAAGAACAAAACGAAGAACTAATAATACTACCACTTGGCATCAACTTAGGAGAACGCAACGTCAATGAAAGCGTTATGGTTCGGGGAGCCGAAGACGGCGAAAACCCCATCCGCTTTAAAGAATGGCTAATACCTTTTAAACCCGTTCTTGACGCACTCCAATTTAACAGAAGCGACTTGGATAATGGACAAATTGAGCTACGATCTTTTGCCTCAGTCATGCGCCTTGATCCAAAACAACTCTCAAACGATCCCGAACTCGGACGAGTGTTATCAATAACACAAATCGAAACACTACTGGGAGTACCCTGTGAATTTAATATTAACGAATACGCCGTTGTTTTTAACCCCCCTTGGATAGGGGCAGAATTTAAACAAAAATACTATTATTCCAAACGCCCCCCAATTAATTTCGAAGGATTACCCGTCATTAACAGCCCGTATTTTACGCTGACTGCCCTTGGACAACAAATCACGATGACAGGAAACAGCAACGAAAACAACTATCTAGGCGATTTGACAGCGGTGGGCACAATATTGAATGGTAGCTGGTACACACAAATTGAACAAACCGACATACAAGACACCAACACCTGGCGCTTAGAAGAGATTCAATATCTACAACTCACACCAGAAACGGATTGGGTCATTGGAAATCACAACACATTTTGGCCAGGGCGCGGTGGTAATCAGTTTTTTGGAATAACCACTGTCAAACGTTGGGGATTTAACGCCCCAGTCACCCACCTCTCATTAGGGACTAGCTTTGATCCGCGTCAACAACTACAAAGTAATCGGATTGAACGCACAATAGCAGGAAAAGCCGAGCCAGGCACCTTAGTTCAACTCGTCACACCACGCGGAAATCTAGTGATTGCTGAAGTACTCGTAGATTCAACCGGCATTTACCGATTTGAAAATGTGAGCAGTTCAGAAACCTCATTGACGGGGATTACCGGCAGTAACGACAGATATCAGGTATATCTCTATCCCAATGGACAACTCACCGCCACCCCCGAAATTCGGGAAGCGAGCTATTTAAGTCTAGCCGGGCAGCTCTCAACTGGCACATCAGCCTTAATAGCCTCACTGGGATTAGAACAACAATATGCTAATGAACAGTTTTTTGGCAAACTGGAGGGACTGAATGGCGGACTACTATACCGATGGGGGGCAACAGACAACTTAACCTTAGGTGTAGGCGCCGCTTACGATAACGCCTTAACTTATGGACTACTAGACATCTTTTATCAGCCCGCCAACATACCACTGCGACTCAACGCCTCAATAGCTTATGGAACAGAAGAGACCACTTATGATGCACATATCGAATATACCCCAAACCCAACCCTACGACTCGCATTAGACAGCGATGAATTTTCCCAACGGGCTTATGTGACTTGGCAAGTTTATCCTGGAACCCATCTTTACTCCAATTGGAATTCCCAAGAAAATACAATTGGATATGGAATAGGAATCGGTGGCACCTACAATGACATGCCCATGTACGCTGATGCCAGTATTGATGGAAAAGGCAATTTCCGTTGGAGTACCCGATTACGAAGGCAAAATCTCGAATTCAACCATCGTCAGAATGAAACAGGCAGCAACACCAGCTTAGAATATTTACTACCCAAAAAAGGCATGTCTCGTTATGCAAATACACGATCAATACGCCTGACTCATGATCGTGCCGATTCCGGAGATGACATGACAATACTGAGTTGGCGCGACACCTCAGTCTCTCGCACAGCAGATCGACTATCCGCCTGGCAATATGAATTAGGATATGGGCAAGGAACACGGGGGCGGGGTTTTATTGCATCAGCCTCAAGCGCACTCCTACCCGGATTATATTTATCAGGTAGTCTGAACAACATATCAGAGAATTCAGATGAACTCACATTTAATGTATCCCTATCGCTCGACATATACACACACCCCCAACTCGCGCCCGGCAGTGCAGAAGCGGGACGTTTACGCCAAGAAGGCGGAATATATCTCCAGGCTTTTTATGACAAAAACAGTAATGGGCAACGGGATTCGGGCGAAGACGTTTATACAGACGACGATATTGAAAGCTTATTTCTGATCAACACACGACCGATAAAACAATTCGCATACTTGGATCCGAATCTACGAGGAGAAGGGGCATTTTTTAGACTGGCGCCCGCCACCTATAGATTAGACATTGATCCAGGCGGCGCCCCGATTGGGTGGAAAGCAGAACTCAGACCACAAGCGATAGAAGTGGTAGCGGGCAGCTTTACAACGGTTAAAGTACCCTTAACCCCCTCCTATATTATTGCAGGCAGAGTGACGGATTTAGCAAATAAACCGGTAGCCGGCGCCAAAATAGAAATGCTACCGATAAAAGGCAAAAAACTAGGAAGAACATCGCTCACAAATAGAGCCGGTATTTACTATCTGGAAGACTTACAACAAGGGAAATATAGATTTAAGATAAATGATCGAGCCGTTAAGAAAACCCTGACACTCGATCAGAATTCAGAGTCTTTGGTTGAAATGGATTTTCAGATTGAAGTGAAATAAGTCAAAACCGTTAACGACAGGGATTACATTTAAGCAGGGATAAGTCAAAACCGCAACCTAACTCAATGCCATTAAGTTAACCCTAAAACCATACATGTAGGGTGGATTAAGCGATAGCGTATCCACCTGATTAATCGTGATATTTCGGGGGGAGGAGCGCAGCGATATCCACCCGACATTAGCTTAACTTAATGGCATTGCAACCTAACGACAGCCAATAGATTATCGAAGGGATAAGTCAAAACCCTTAACGACAGCCAATAGATTATCGAAGGGATAAGTCAAAACCATTAACTACAGGAATTATTGATTAACAGGGATAAGTCAAAACCCTTTGCCCTTTTAGAAATCGGTTTTGACTTATCCATCGCGATCCTACTTACTATGTAAGTTAGGTTTTGGTTTTGACATATCCCTGCTTAAATACAATCCCTGTAGTTAGGTTTTGGTTTTGACATATCTTTAAAGAAATCCGATTTTTTAAAAAAATCGGATTTCTCGAATCCGCCAAAAAGTCAAAACCCTTAACGACAACCAATAGATTTAAAAAAGGATAAGTCAAAACCCTTAACTACAGGGATTATTTTTTAGCAGGGATAAGTCAAAACCCTTTGCCCTTTTAGAAATCGGTTTTGACTTATCCATCGCGATCCTACTTACTATGTAAGTTAGGTTTTGGTTTTGACATATCCCTGCTTAAATACAATCCCTGTAGTTATGTTGAGGTTTTGACATATCCTTTCTTAAATACAATCCCTGTAGTTATGTTGAGGTTTTGACTTATCCTTTCTTAAATACAATCCCTGTAGTTAGGTTTTGGTTTTGACTTATCTTTAAAGAAATCCGATTTTTTAAAAAAATCGGATTTCTCGCATCCGCCAAAAAGTCAAAACCGTTAACGACAGGGATTATTTTTTAGCAGTGATTTGTCAAAATCAAATCACCTTAAAAACATGCGAGCCTTAAAGCCGTGTTTTGACTTATCC
>JSZA02000393.1 GCA_000785145.2 Candidatus Thiomargarita nelsonii | reverse complement strand
GACCTTTCTGGAGTTAGAGTTATTTGCCATTTTCCATCAATGTGTTGAATTGAATCCCCAGCGTTGCGAAAAGCCTGCGCGTGCTTGGTGCAAAATGCCATGAACTGCTGATTAGCCAAAACATCAGCATAAGTAAACTCGAAGCCTTCAATCGCCTCAAGCCGCCAGTTATTACTCCTCAAACCTACCAGCGGCAATAACAACTGAAACAAATGCCAGCGTAGCCAAAAACTCTTATAAACCTCACCTTCCGTGAGTAAATTGTTTTTTTTAGAATTTTGGCTTGACATAGTAATATAAAAATATTTTATATTGTGGATAAATTAATTTTATTTGGATAAATTAATTTTATTTTGTAAAATATTCAAAATTTTTTGTTTGCCTGATTTAGCGGATAATATCAAATATTATGTCAAATTGACAGGATAATCTTTTATTAGGTAAACTTGCCCGATTTATACGGTGAATTATAATTGATATTTATTTAAAAAAATTTAATATCAATTATTTATCAGTATTTTACTGCTAATAAATAATAAAATATTAGGGCAAAAGTACAGGATATTATTATGTGGGCAAACTTGCCTGATTTGTCGGATAATATCTAGAGATATGCGGGCAAATATGCCTGATAATAATATAGTTATACAACTGAAAAGGAGATACAACTATGCCAACCATGAATGCAAAATATATATCTATTTTTGTAACAACAGATTGCGATCTTGGATGTTCCTATTGCTATGCCCAGCAGGGAAGAGACGACAATGTAATCGATGTTGAGTTTGCAAAAGTAGCTATTGATGATTTTTTTTCAAAATACCCACATAGAGGAATTCGCTTCCAAGGGGGAGGAGAGCCAACATTAAGACTTAATGCGATGCGAGACATTCTTGACTATTCAAGAAATAAATGGGGAGAAGTAAATGTGGAGCTACAAACACATGGAGCATTTGATAAAGAAACGCTTAAGTGGATTAAGGACAATGTTAATATTGTATGGGTTTCACATGATGGGCTTCCAGATGTCCAAAATATCCACCGTCCAGATATGCAAGGAGGAAAAACCAATTTAATAGTAGAAAGCAACATCAAAAGATTAATTGAATCAGGCATCACAGTAGGCATAAGGTGTTGTATAACCACGCTTAATGTAGATAGACAGGTGGAGATAGTAGATTATCTAAGTTCACTGGGTGTAAAAACAATTTATGGAGATAACATTTTTTCCACTGATGCCAATGAATACATGAATCATTTATACAGCGTTCCTAGCTGGCAGGACTACACTGAAGGATTTATTAAAGCTAAGAAAAGAGCAAAAAAAATTGGTGTTTTTTATGGGTCATGGTTGACAGTAAATTTTCACTCCGAAACCACGCATAATTGCTCGTCATGTATTCCATATCCACGATTAACAACCGATGGTTATGTCTCTTCGTGTGATGTTACCTCCTTAGGGAAAGATGGACCTGATATATTCATCTATGGTAAATGGAACTCAAATACCAAGCAGATTAATTACAATAAAAAGCAATCAGTAATTTTAAATAGTAGGTCACTTGAAAACTTAGATAGATGTAAGCATTGTTCAATAGGTCCTTATTGTGCTGGAAGCTGTGCAGGTAAAGTCTATCTAAAAACAGGCTCACTTTTCACTATGGATCATGAGACCTGTAAAGCCACCAAAAAATTAGCTCATTATTTACCTCTTGGAATGGGTAAAGAGGAACATGAAATTGAGCACCCATAGGTTTGAATCATGATGGAAGGAAAGGATATCATAATATGGTTTAATATGATGTTTCCATTAGTCTTTAGTATCGGGCCTGGAAATATTATGTTTGCTTCAATAGGTGCAAGGTTTGGATTTAGAAAATCAATTCCATTTCTAATGGGGTTTGATGCAACCACATTAATGTTGTCAATCATTATTGGTTATGGCGGCATCAAGGGAATTAATGAGCACCCCTCGCTATTTGGTTATGCTAAATACTTAGGGGCTGCTTATTTGGTTTATTTGTCGTATAAATTTTTTAGATCATCAAAATATATTCCTGAAGAAGATAGTAACAATATTGCATGTGCGCCATCATTTTTTGATGGCGTAATATTACAATTGCTAAATTTCAAATCAATTGTGTTAATTGTTCTTATGTATACAGTGTTTCTAGACAGAACAGTTGTGGAAGGTGGAAAGGTATTTCTTTTAAGTGCATTACTTCTGGTGTTAGCAATTGTTTGTCATGTTGTTTGGATATACAGTGGTTACTGGTTATCTAAGAAATTTGAATCAGACAAATTTTCACAGATTCAAAACTATGCTTTCTCTATAATGCTTTTATTTGTGGCGTTATGGATGTTGGTGTAATTAAAATGTATAACAAGGCAAATCAGCCGACCGCAAAAGCGCCGTTCGCTTCGCTCACTCTGCTTGTTGCGGTCGGCTGATTTGCGACGTTATGGCAATAAAAAGATGAAGCAGATTTTGGCATGGTTCAAAAACACCCCATTTAGGGTTACACTCAAAAATCGCACACAAAAGGGGACCCTCCTCCAAACAGAGGCAAAAATAAAAACGTAGTGTTGGCAAAAGAGAAAACTAAGCTAAAGAACCCGACTTTTTAAATCGGGTAAAGCCGAGCATCTCTAACCAATGAGGATGAGCTTGTCCAGTCAACAACTCAGCCAGCGATTTTCCCACTCGTTCGACGCAACAGAACTTTTAAAAATGGACATCCCCAAAAAAGAACCCATGCTATTTCCTTGGCTTTTTACCCGCGAGTGGTGTTTTTTCCTGTAAGCCGGTGTATGACATTTTTAATTTTAGCCATGCCATCTCCGATACGGGCGGCTTTTTTGGTTTTTCAAGCATGGCTTTGATGGCTTCATCCCTACCTTGCTGCCAAAGGTCCCATATATCCAATTCTGGGATAAGGTATTTATAGCGGTTCTGCCTAGCAGCTTCAATTCCTTTAAGCATGCTCGCATTGTCAACCGTTTTTTGCGCGTTGCATACAATTATCCCTTGAAGGTTTGGATCGCTTGCGGTGTTGCCAAAATCCAAGGTGCAAATGACGGGCTTTGCCGTGACTGAGTGCAATAAAACGGCATGTACAAAGTCTTTACAATATAGTATTTCGTCACTGTTTTGTGGGTCTCCAAGGATATAGGAGGCGCGGGTTTGTGTGATGCCCCAAGTAGTTTTTGTTTCTCCGTTGTTATAAAAACGCTGGACTCCTCTGGCTTGACCGTTTTTTGAGTCGGATAATAGTATGGCGGCATAGTGTCCGTTTTTGTCGGTGCCATAGCGTATATCTAAGCCGTGAAGCTTGTCGTCAATTTGCTTGTTTTTAAGGTATAGGGTTTGGCTCTCTTTTTATGCGGGGTGATTTTTTTAAGGCAGCCTTTTTGAATTTTTTTAAGTTATCAGTTATCAGTAAACTAACCAATATAAAATCTAAGTGTATTTTTTTTGCCTAAAATGTGGCTGTAGGTCAATAGTGGCGGGGAATAGCGGGTGTCACCCAAGTCGGTTTCTTATATATAGAGAATAGAAAAAAGACTTGGGTGACAAGACCATAAAAAAAGTAATTGAATACTAATTAAAGCATTGAAATAACTTACTAATTTCAACTCCACCTAGCAATCTTATAAAGCTCGTCGTTCATATAACTAAAATCTTCACAATCATCAAGCGAGTTTATAAAGTTATCATCTAAAAACTCATCATCGCTTGATTGGGTAGCGTTCGTCTCAACAACAATAGACTCAAGCCGAACTAAACGATCCCTGATTGCGTTGTACTTACTCAATAAGCGCGTTGTTGGTACATTTAACCTACCATCCCAAGAAAACATCTTAACACGCTTACCATCTATCCTTTTTTGGATTGTTAAGGGACTCAAACCCAACTGCCCCAGCCAATACCCGATCGTTTTCGCAGTTGGCTTTCTACCCGCAAACCGAGTCAAACCACTTGCCTGCAAAGCCTGCGCGTGCTTGGTGCAAAATGCCATAAACTGCTGATTAGCCAAGACATCGGCATAAGTAAACTCAAAGCTCTCAATCGCCTCAAGCCGCCAGTTATTACTCCTCAAACCTACCAGCGGCAATAGCAGATTGAACAAATTCCAGCGTAGCCAAAAACTCTCATAAACCTCACCTTTCAACTCGACCTCATCTTGT
>JSZA02000297.1 GCA_000785145.2 Candidatus Thiomargarita nelsonii | reverse complement strand
AAACAACGAAAAACCTCTGAGGTTTAAAACTAGGACAAAACTTTTCTGGACAACTATACCATAGCCTATTTGTTTGGTAATCCCACACGGTAGTATTTCACTAACCTATAGAGGAAAAGTATGATATTAAAAAAATTACCACGAATTTTAGCCATAATGATTTGTAACTGATAACTGAAAAGGGTGCTGCAATGAAGATACAAGCCATTTACCTAAATCATGTTGGCCCCATAAAAAATCATAAATTTGATTTTTATGACGATTGGAGCGAGAAAATTATTAGCCACGTTCTCTTTTCAGGCCCTAATGGTTCTGGGAAGTCTATTATTTTAAAAACAATTGCCGAATTGTGGCAAGCAACCGGTTATTGGCTTGATAATCGTGAGAGATTGCCGTCTAACGGCACTTCAAATCGAAAATGGCTACAACAATGGGGTGGTATTGCGGTTATTTTGACTGATTTACCTGAAGTTTCAACGCCAGTCGGTTTAGTTTTTGGAGACCGTGCATGGTTCAATCAAATTAAATCTGATTATTCTGATATTCAATGGATTGGTGAAGTGATACAAACCAAGTCGAAAGGAGCAACGCCGCATAACTTATTTCTACCCCCAAAATTATTAAACAGTTGGTCTCAAGCTAGAAACAAACTGCTCCTAACTTTTGAAGCGGCTAACACACCTAATGTCATTTATCTGGATGCTGAAGAATGTCGGTGGGTTTCACCAAAACGTCGTCTTGGTAAAATATTACCGGAAAACTCTAGTTCGCGTTGGTTAGTCAAATATCAAGTGACAGAAGATTGGCAAGGACAGTTAGAAGCCTCTATCGTTAATTTAAAATTAGCTCAAAAAGATGATAAATATAAATCTGTTATATTTAATTTAAATCGTTTTCTGTCTGAAAAACAAATTGATCTTGATATCAAACTAGGAGAAAATCGTCTTCAGGTTATAACTAAGGGAAAACCGAGTTACTCATACACTATTGATGAACTAAGCACTGGAGAACGTCAAGTCCTGATCAAATTGTATCTAGTGAGTCGTTGGTTAGAGCCGGGAGGAATCGTCATGATTGACGAGCCAGACCTTTATTTACATCCCTCTCTGGTTTCAAGCTTTCTCGCTAAATTGGAATCGCTGGTTGAAGAACAAAAAGGTCAATTGCTGATTACATCTCATCTTCCTAGTGTATGGAGTCGATATGAGGCACAAGGTAAGCGCATTCAATTAGGGGGTACCTCATGAGCCGCCGTGCAAGAGAACGTAGCCAAGAAATTTGGACTCAGCAAGTTGGGAATAGTAAAAAACGTGTGCTGTTAGTTGAAGGTACAGATGATGTTGAAGTCTATAGACTTCTGTTTAATTGTAAGTTTCCGGCCAAGGATTGGGAACAAAATTGGATCCTTTCCCATGCGGGCGGTAAGCAACCGCTTATTGAGATTCTTGTCAAAGAACCAACTTGGTTGGGACTAATTGATCGTGATGAATGGTCAGAAGATAGAATTTTACGAGAACAAAAGGCTTTATCTAATCTTCTGCTACTCCCACGTTTCTGTATGGAAAATTATTTGATTTGTCCAGATGAAATTTGGGAAACCTTATCAGAAAATCAAAGAACCAAAATTACCGGTGGTTTGCCCAGGTTAAAAGCTGAAATACTTGCCGACAAAGATAAATGGGTAAGACATTGTGTGCTATGGTCAGTCATAAACCCATTATGGGAAGGACTCAAAGCATTGGGATTTAAAAGCGCACTTTTGGACTTTAATACTGCTCAGAATGATGCGAAAATTCAAGAGATACTCAAGAAATGGTACGCTCTTTTTGAACCTTATGCTATTTTTATCCAATTCCAAAAACGTCTGAATTTTGTGATGGCAAAAAGTGAATCAGAACAGTTAAGACTATGGGTGCATGGTAAACAGTTTTATCATTCATACGTACATCAAGTTTTAAACCAGCTTCTTGGTCAAGAAAGCGCAGTAGTAAGAAGATATGAAATTTTCAGGACTTGCCGATTACCAAATGAACTTGATTTTGTTTATCAAAAAATGGGGTTACTTTAAATATGGAAACTTGCGCTCAAATCAGGCAGTAGCGTCTATCTCCGTTAATTAAAGGGCAACCACAAGGGATTGCCCCATTTAACTCATAGCGCAAAAAACTGGGATTACAAATCACTATATCTATTTACCTCGGCATTTTGTATACTCATCCAGATAAGTTATCGCTCAAACATCTTCAGTTTATAAAACCTGAAGTTTTGTTTCGGGAAATCCGCTACGCGCAATGAGCGAAACAACGAAAAACCTCTGAGGTTTAAAACTAGGACAAAACTTTTCTGGACAACTATACCATAGCCTATTTGTTTGGTAATCCCACACGGTAGTATTTCACTAACCTATAGAGGAAAAGTATGATATTAAAAAATTTATCACGAATTTTAGCCATTTGTGCCTTAATGGGGATGAGTGTTTTAGCCCATGCCGATCAAGCCCTACAAGAGTTGGAAGGCTATGTGATTGACAATGCCCAAGCCATCGTCGATGCTGGAGAAAATCGGCAAGCGTTACAAAGGAAACTCCGACAGTTGCGGGAAGAAAAGCAACAATTAAAGGCGACTGTGGATAAATTGGTCACTCGGTTGGATCAATTAAAAGCTTACGCCGATACCAAAGCCAGCCAAGCTGAACAGGCTGCCAAGGCTCATGCTAATACCAAAGCCAGCCAAGCTGAACGGGATGCTAAGGCTTATGCTAATACCAAAGCCAGCAAAGCTCAAAGGACGGCTAATCACGCGGTTAATCTAGCCAATCGCGCCCAAGATACGGCTAACACTGCGAATGATAAAACAGCTTTACATTTTAGCACATGGGGAACTGCTCTTGAATCAAATGAGGCGGATAAAAGTTATTTTGGTAGCTGTTCAATGCCTGATGGAACAATAAAAACAGCCCAAATACCAGAGAGACAAGTGGCAATTTGTATCTGTACAAGGGGTAAAAAAGGTAAAGGGTGGTATTGCTGGCATTGAAGCGTAGGGTGCGTCCCACGCACCTTCGTGCATCGCCATAGAACATGACATGGTAGGACACACCCGTTAGACTGTCTCGGAAACGGTTGATAGAAAAGTGGCAAGGGGAAGCTTATGAATATGCAACAAAACTTATTTGATATGCCTTTGCAGCATAAAATACACCCGATAAAAAAAGAAGAACCGTTAATTTATAAGCATAAGAACGGAAGTCTTTATCAAAGTGATAGTATTAAATGGCTACAATCACTTGAAACAGAAAGCGCAAATCTGATATTTGCTGATCCCCCTTACAATATCAATAAGCAAGCGTAGGGTCAATGCCATTAAGTTAAGCTCATGTAGGGTGGATTAAGCGATAGCGTATCCACCTGAATTTATATATTAATCATGTGGATACGCTCCGCTTAATCCACCCTACATGTATGGTTTTCTCCTTAACTTAATGGCATTGAAGCGTCGGGTGCGTCCCACGCACCTTCAACATCGCCATAGTTCTTTATTTGTGCGGAGTACGTACCCGTTAGGCTGGCTTGTTAGGGACAAATTTAGAAATGCCATTTTTTGAAAAAATGGCATTTCTTGTAGGGACAATTTTAAAAAAGGATAAGTCAAAACACAAAACCACGAATAACGACACCCAATTATTTAAAAAAGGATAAGTCAAAACACAAACCAAGTTTTGGTTAGGTTTTGACTTATCCATTCTAATAACGTATTGCTTGTCGTTATTTGTTTTGATTTTTTTTAGATTAGAAGCGAAAGCTGCTTGCGCCATCGGAGCAGATCGATCAACATAAGAACCCAGCCCGCAATGCACTGCCATTAAGTTAAGAGATATTGTAGGGTGGGTAGAGCGAGAGCGAAACCCACCTTTGTTAAAAATTTCAACGAGTTGGTGGGTTTCGAACCGCTCTACCCACCCTACAAAAAAGCTTAACTTAATGGCATTGAGCCCGCAATGCCCTATTGTCTTGGACGTATCAAGTGCGAGATCAGCTACGGACTGAGTTTTTCAGTTCGGTGCTCTCACTCAATGTGACTTCGTATTTAGAATGGGCAGAGACGGTGGTATCAAAAAAGCCTATTAAGTAGGTAGGCGTCCAAGATTTATCAGTGATGATGAACAAAAAAGAAAACCATGAAAGATGAATTTTTAACCAAAGCAAAAGAAAA
>JSZA02000291.1 GCA_000785145.2 Candidatus Thiomargarita nelsonii | reverse complement strand
TTATTTTGGACGAGGCGCCCAAGATAAATCTTGGACTCCTTAAAAAAACTTGTGTCGGCTCGATGAGCGCAGAGCCTAGGAATGCCTGCCTCGACGCTCCGCGTCGCTGTTTAAAGAACCATCAAAGGAATATATTATGATCCGCAGTATGACTGCATTTGCACGCACCGAGCCACAAGAAAGTTGGGGACAACTTTGTTGGGAATTACGCTCAGTCAATCATCGCTATTTAGACATATCTCTACGTCTGCCAGAAGAATTTCGTCGCTTAGAACTGACAATACGTGAGCGCATTCAAGAACAACTCAAACGAGGAAAAATTGATGGCACTTTGTATTTTCAAGCCAATAAAAGCAACAATGAACAATGGCAAATCAATCAAGAGATAACGAGACACTTATGGGAAGCGCTGCAACAGATTAATACAATAACGGGCAATAAAGCCACACCGCCCAATGCCATAGACATTTTACGCTGGCAAGGCGTATTAGAACCCAAACAGTTAGATGTAGAAGAAATCAGTGAAACGGTGCTACAGCATTTTGATACCGCTTTGGCACAACTGATAGCCCATCGAGCGCGTGAAGGGGCACAATTGGCGAACTTGATTGAACAACGCTGCACTGCTATTGCGGCAGAAATTGACCCAATTCGCAATGAATTACCGACGATTTTGCAAGCGCAACGGGAACGATTAGAAACCCGTTTAGCAGAATTAGTCGAACTCAATAGCGAGCGCCTAGAACAAGAAATGGTGATTTTCGCGCAAAAAATGGATGTTGCCGAAGAATTGGATCGCATAGAAACCCATTTAGTGGAAATACGGCAAACCTTGACGCAAAATCAACCGATTGGCAGACGTTTAGATTTTTTAATCCAAGAATTACACCGCGAAGCCAACACTTTAGGGTCAAAATCCAATCACATCAATACCACTCGTCACGCAGTCGAATTAAAAGTGTTAATCGAACAAATGCGTGAACAAACGCAAAATATTGAATAAGGAGACATAGTGACTTTATATACGATTTCCGCACCATCAGGTGCTGGAAAAACCACTTTAGTGAACGCCTTAATAGAAACGACTGATAATATTAAAGTATCCATCTCACACACGACACGTCAACCACGTCAGGGAGAAAAAAACGGAGAGAATTACCATTTTGTGACCAAAGACGAATTTATGGAGATGTTGGAAAACAACTTGTTTTTGGAACAGGCTCAAGTTTTTGATAATCACTATGGCACCTCACAACAATGGCTGAAGGAACAATTAAACGCGGGCATTGATGTGATTTTGGAAATAGACTGGCAAGGCGCGGAAAAAATTCGCCGCTTAAAACCGGATACCGTCAACATTTTTATCCTGCCCCCTTCACGAGCAGTATTAGAGCAACGATTGCATGATCGAGGCAAAGACAGTGAAGAAGTGATTGCCAAACGATTGCGGGGTGCCGTTGAAGAAATGCGTCATTGTGTTGAATATGACTATATAGTGATCAATGACGATTTGGATCAAGCATTGAAAGACTTACAAAGCATCATCCAGAGCCAACGTTTGAGACAAGTTGTCCAAGCGGCGAAACTTGAGGGATTGTTGAAAGAATTGTTGAATTAAATTTGAAAGGAGTCCAAGATTTATCTTGGACGTCTTGGACTCCTTTAAGTACCGAACCATGAATTTTTATGTATTTTGGAGTCCAAAGCTTTAGCTTTGGATACCCACGTCCAAAGCTAAAGCTTTGGACTCCAATATCTCCGATAATTAGCTTCGCATACTTCGTTTCATGGTTCAGTACTTAACAAAGAATTAAAAATGATAAAAGCTCAAAAGATGATCCTTTCGTGATAGTTGGCTCATCAACAACAGAAGCTTGGAATATTACCAACAAGAAAGCTTACGCCAAAGAGCGTTTGAAGGTTTCTATTAAAATCCTCGAAATCTTAAAGGAAGAGGATGTCTTGATTGATGGACTTGAGGGAATAAAAATCATTGCCAAATGCCAAGAGACGGATACTAATCAGTTAAAAAAATAGGATTTCTCCTTTTGGCTTAACGATGAATCTCATGCGTTTTCAACATCAAACCTTTTCTACTATAAAAGCGATAACGATTTCTGCCAGCCTCTCGCGCCTTATGCGTATCATCAACAATGTCAGCAATTCGTTTAAATTGATCAAAAAACGGTGGTACTGCCTCAGTTAAATTGATTAATACATCGAAACCTTCGCAGACTTGTTCCGTATAACCGATTTGTATCGGGGCTGAGGATAACACGTCCGGGTAAATATCATGTGGTAAAAAACTCTCTTCTTTAAATATCCAGAGCATGACATCAAATTGCTGGGCTTGTGCTATAGAATGGGTTTGGATATAAACCCGGTAGCCTTGATGCCATGCCTTATCAACCAATTGGCAACTCAAACGTGTCGATGCTTGCCGAGTTTGTGTATGCAATATATAAAAATCAACTTGGGGCTTCATAAAATTTAGGGACTAGCATTTTCTCAAGTAGCGACGTAGAGCGTCGCTACAGGCATTATGAGAGGGAGATTTTCTCGTTCCCACGCTCTGCGTGGGAATGCCTGCCTCGACGCTCTGCGTCGAATTTTAAAAAAGTTGCGCGTAAGTCTAATATTCAACCTGTTCGCTTAGGATATATAGATCATCCTCATTGCTACGATCAATGAGATATTGCGTCAAAAGTGGCACCGGACGACCCGTCGCTCCTTTTTCTTTTTTATCGCTCACCCACGCTGTCCCCGCAATATCCAAATGTGCCCAGTGATATTTTCGGGTAAAGCGCGACAAAAAGCAGGCTGCCGTGATGGTACCTGCGTCACGTCCACCGATGTTGGCGATATCTGCAAAGCGACTTTCAAGTTGATCTTGGTAATCATCCCATAATGGTAATTCCCAAGCCCGATCTCCGCTGAATTTGCCAGCACTCACTAAATCATTAGTTAAAGGGTTGTGGTTACTCAATAAGCCGTGAGCATGTTTGCCTAATGCGATTACACACGCACCCGTCAACGTGGCAATGTCGATGACAACATCAGGATTGTAACGCTCTGCATAAGTGAGTGCATCACATAAAATCAGCCTACCTTCGGCATCCGTGTTAAGAATTTCAATGCTTTGTCCTGATAAGCTGGTAACAATATCACCCGGTTTTACCGCTTTACTACCGGGTAAATTTTCTACCGCTGGTATAATACCAATAAGGTTCAAAGGCAATTGTAACTCCGCGACGGCTGACATCGTACCTAGCACAGCCGCAGCACCACTCATATCATACTTCATTTCGTCCATATCTTTCGACGGTTTGAGAGAAATGCCACCTGAGTCAAAAGTGACCCCCTTGCCAACAAGGACAATCGGTTCAGCGCTCTTTCTAGTAGCCGCCTGATATTCTAAAACAATCATGCGAGGTGATTCGTTACTTCCTTTGGAAACGGCCAGCAACGCCTTTAAACCTTGTCTCTCTAAATGGTTTTCTAAAAGGACTTTACAAGAAAGGTTTTCATGTAATGTACACAGATCTTTAGCCTGTTCAGCTAAATAGGTCGGTGTACATATATTGCCGGGTAAATTGGCTAAATCTTTAGCTAGTTTGACACCTTCAGCAATTTTTTGGGCTTCACGACGGGCTTGATCAGCGCGGGGTAATTCACGACGCGATGCCACTGTGAAAACGATTTTACGCAAGGGGCGCCGTGTACTTTCTTTTTTTGTTTTGAGTTGGTCAAAAACATATAGAGCAGATTGTGCCGTTTCAATGGCTTGGCGGACACGCCATGCTGTGTCACGTCCTCGTACATTTAATTCGGACAAATAACACACGGCTTCCATGGAACCTGTTTCATGTAAAGTGCGTATAGCCTTTGTAACGATTTTACGATATTGGTTATCACCTAATTCACGCTCACGCCCGCAACCCACGAGCAAAATACGATCGGCTAAGGTATTGGGCACATTGTGCAATAATAAGGTTTGACCAGCCCTACCTTCCAAATCTCCCCGACGCAGTATAGAAGAAATATGTCCTTGACTTACATCGTCAATTCGTTTAGCGACATCAGTTAAACGACGAGGCTCATAAATGCCGACAACAACGCAAGCTGTCCGCTGTTTTTCAGGATGACCACTTTTTATATTAAATTCCATGTTAATTTCCAATGTATTAAAATTACCCCTTGGGGTGCCAAAAATTTATCATTATATCAGTTTTTCGTTTGAATTTTAAAAATTTAATGTACAAACTAGTACTTTGTCAAGCTTATATTAATGGGTTATTGGAGTACAAAGCTTTAGCTTTGTGCGTTGCTTGACAAA
>JSZA02000296.1 GCA_000785145.2 Candidatus Thiomargarita nelsonii | reverse complement strand
CTTATTTCGTGACGGAATATATTGAGGGTGCGATTGATGGTGAAAGCTGGCTAGAAAAATATGGGACTATGGATTTAGATACGACTTTAGATGTGGGCTTACAAGTGGCGAAAGCTTTGCAATTGGCGCATGATAAGGGGATTTATCATTTAGACTTGAAACCAGCAAATATCCTACTCAAAGGCACTGAAACTGGGATAATGGTCAAAATTATAGACTTTGGTTTATCTCAAGTAGCGACTTCTTTGGGGGAAACGGCAAAAAGTCAAAGTGGATTGAGTGCTTTTGGGCAAGCGGTGATTTGTGGGACTTTGGACTATGCACCGCCAGAACAACAAAGTTTTGATCGCTTGTGCGAGCCGGATGCGAAAAATGATGTCTTTGCGTTTGGTGCGACGATGTATCGTTTATGTACGAAAAAAAGGCCACGTCCGTTTAGAGAACGCGATTTGCCAAAGGAGTTGCGTGATTTGTTGTGCGATTGTGTTGAGGATGATCGGGCAAATCGACCGGATTCTGCGCGGGATTTGGTGAGTCAGTTAGAAAAGATTGTGGGTAGGAGTCCAAACGGCAGGAAGGACGTCCAAGATAAATCTTGGACTCCGGAAATTTTTGAATTTGAGACAGTCAGAGTCAATGCCAATGGAGAAATCACTCACCGAGAACGCAAACAAGCCCGCTATCAAACTGAGGAATTGGGTAAGGGTGTCAATTTGGAAATGGTGTATATTCCGGGTGGTACGTTTATGATGGGTTCACCTGAAAATGAAAAAGGCCGAGATAGTGATGAAAGTCCACAACATAAAGTGACAATAGAGCCCTTCTATATGAGCAAATATCTCGTCACACAAGCACAGTGGAAGGCGTTGATGGGGGATAATCCGTCTCGCTTTAAAGGGAAGAATCGTCCGGTAGAAAGGGTTTCATGGCATGATGCGGTCAAATTTTGTCAGCGACTTTCCGAGAAAACGGGCAAAAGGTATGGCTTGCTTCGTTCCGCGCAATGGGAATATGGCTGTCGTGCGGGTACGACTACGCCTTTTTGTTTTGGAGAGACGATTACGACTGATTTGGCTAACTATAATCGTAATCATGGTCAAACAACTGACGTGGGAAGCTTTCCGCCGAATGCTTTTGGATTGTACGATATGCACGGGAATGTTCGGGAGTGGTGTGCTGATTCTTGGCATGATAGCTATGAGGGGGCACCTAGTGATGGGCGTGTTTGGGAAAAAGGATTTTTTGCCAAATTGTTTGGAGGTTTGTCCTTGCGCGGCGGCTCGTGGAGCATCGACACGTCGAGGATGCGATCGGCTGACCGCGGCCTCGGGTGGCCGTCTAGCCGCCGAGGCGGTGTGGGCTTGCGGCTCGCCAGGCTATAACGCTTTGTTATTTATCTATTTTACTTTTTTTGTTTTTTTGTTTTTTTTGTTTTGCTTGAAAGGGAAAAAATCTTAAAATAAAAGAAAGGTCGTTGTATTGGTCTGTGGGGCACGCGCAGCGTGTGTCGCTATTTTTTTTGGATAAGTCAAAACAAACAAAATCAATAACTACAGGGATTGCATTTAAAAAAGGATAAGTCAAAACCCAAGCTCTGGTTATGTTTTGACTTATCCCTTCTTAAATGTAATCCTTGTAGTTAGGGTTTTGACTTTGTTTAGCTTCGCTGACCAGAGGAGCGGGAAATCGTCCCTCATTCCTCCCGTAGGGAACTTAACGAAGTTAGGGTTTTGACTTATCCCGCGCGATCCTACTCACTGTGTAGTTATTGAGTGTTTTGACTTATGTGGAGAACGTTTTAAATAACGGTGATTTCTCATGATTTTAAAAAAGGTTCAACTAACCAATTTTCGTTGTTTTAAAGAAATATCGGTGGAATTGCATCCACGTTTGAATGTCTTTGTGGGGAATAATGGCAATGGAAAAACGGCTATCTTAGATGCTATCGCCGTTGGATTAAGCCGAGTGATTACCCCCTTATCTAAATTTAGAGGCGTGACTTTAAAAGAAACGGATAGACATATTAAGGCACCCTTTGTACAGATTAAACTTGAAAATATTGAGGGCATTACCTGGGGTATTGTTAATCGTGAAACGGGTAAAAAGTCCGTTTCTCAGCCATTGGGAGTTAAACAACTCAATGATTTTTTGGAAAAATCGAATCAAACCAGTACGCTACCCGTTTTAGTTTATTATGGCACGAGCCGCGCCGTTTTAGATACCACCCTCAAGCGACATTTATATAAAGAATTTTCACGCCTTGAAGCATTCAGACATGCGCTTGAAGCAAATAGCCGCTTCAAAGACGTATTTGAATGGTTTGATGCGATGGAAACCGATGAACTTAAAATCAAACAACGAGAACAATCGGATTATGTTATGCCAGTATTGCAGATAGTTCGTCAAGCCATAACAAAAATGATACCAGCATTTTCTAATCCTCATATCAGTACCCATCCATTGCGTTTTATGGTGACATGGGATAGAGGCAATGGAAACCTTGAAGAATTGGCTTTAGAACAACTCAGCGACGGATATCGTACCGTGTTAGCTTTAGTCATGGACTTGGCGCGGCGCATGGCACAAGCAAATCCACATCTTGATAAGCCATTGCAAGCCGAAGCGATAGTATTAATAGATGAAGTAGATTTACATTTACACCCAGAGTGGCAGCAAACGGTTTTGCCTGACTTACTGAAAACATTTGAAAAGACACAATTTATTGTGACAACGCACAGTCCTCAAGTGTTAACCACCGTTCAAAAACAAAACCTTCACATTTTAGATGGCGAAAACGCCTACAAGCAATTAACCAACACTTACGGGGCAGAGAGCTATCGCTTGTTAGAAGAAATTATGAATGTGCCGTCTCGTCCAGAAAGTCGCGTTGAAGCAGTGGGAGAACTCAAAGAATATTTGCGTCTGGTTAATCATGGAGACTATAACTCCCCGCGAGCAGAGCAATTGCGGGCGAAATTGGAGACCGTATTTCATAACGGTGATTCAGCTTTACAATTAGCTGATATGGTTATTCACAAATATAAGGCAATGCGTCAAAAATGAGAAATATTCATAAAGGCAACCATCCCCCTTATCATTTAGAGCAACGCTGTCTAAAAGAGCCAGCACAGCCATACAGTGCCTGGCACAACTTTTCTCATAAAGAGGAAGTACGTGACTTGTTAAGGCAAGAACAATATTGCCTGTGTGCTTATTGCGAGATTCGTTTAGATGAAATAGGAGAACATATTGAACATGTCATGCCTAAGAACAACTATCCAGAAAAGACTTTTGACTATGGCAATTTGGTTCTATCGTGTATGGAGAGTGCTAGACTCAAGTTATATGCACGCGAAGAACGCAGTTGTGGACACAGTGACGGCAAAATAGACAGCACCCGTTTTGACGCTAATTTATTTGTGTCACCGTTAGATTATGATTGTCAACGTTTTTTTAGTTATGAGTTGACAGGAGAAGTTGAACCACATCCTGCTTTGACACCCTCCGATAAGGCGTGTGCAGAGTACACGATTAACTTATTGAACTTGAATAGTCCCCGTTTGGTACGAAGACGTTTAGCTTTGATTACAGAAACGGTTAAAATCATCAAAGAATTATCCGGTGAGGCACTCTATCATTTTGCAGACATGGATTTAGGTTTGTCAAGCGATTGTTTACAGCCTTTTCATTCGGCGAGACTACAACAATTTCAGAATTTTATACCACACATTGTGGAACAGCTCAATTTTCCGTTATCAGCAAGCGGTTAGGCAAGATTTTCTCGTTCCCACGCGGCGCAAAAATGCCACCTTCGTTAAGGGCAACCACAAGGGATTGCCCCTACGTCATATAACGGTTTGTAGGGGCAATCCTTTATGGTTGCCCTAAGATCCCTCCTTGCGTCGGGACAGGCTTAATGGCATTGACGCTCTGCGTGGGAAACGCAGTAACGGAACTTCGTTCCGATCATGCCTGCTTGGACGCGGAGCAACTGCAACAAGTACAACGAATGCTCAACAACGAATAAACCCAAAGGAAAAAATCAAACAAACCATGCCACTAGCATCCCTAATAAAAACCGGCATAAGCACACTCCTATCGGACATCATCATAGAAGATAGCAGCAAAGCCATCAACATCTTAAAAGAGCACTTTACATTTAGAGCCGACGAAATCACCAAAGGCTACCAAGATAGCTATGGCTATGCCATCACCGCCATCACTGTCGGGCTCGCTGCCCCTGAGCAAAAATTAGCCTTTATCCAAAAAATTCTCCATTCTAAAATAACCCGTGATTTTTCAGACGCCATTGAAACAAAATATTTGCAACCATTCGCCCAACAGCGT
>JSZA02000293.1 GCA_000785145.2 Candidatus Thiomargarita nelsonii | reverse complement strand
CGTACAGTTTTGAAGACTGGCCTTGGGCAGTGTTCCACCCTTCGGGGTGAGTGATGTTCAGGGCCAAGTTTAACAAGTCTTGGATGAAAGCTTAACGATTGCTGACATTATAGTGCCAATGGTGATGGATATTCCCGATTTACTGAGCCAATTACGGGCGACTGATAAAAATGTGCTATTTGAAGGCGCACAAGGCACTCTGTTAGATATCGATCAAGGCACCTATCCCTTTGTCACCTCATCAAATACCACGGCGGGCGGTGCTGCCACGGGCAGTGGCGTGGGACCACGCGATTTTGACTATATTTTAGGCATCACCAAAGCTTATACGACGCGAGTGGGCTCGGGACCTTTCCCCACTGAATTATTTGATGATGTTGGCAAACATTTAGCGACAAAAGGCCACGAATTTGGTGCAACAACCGGTCGCTCTCGTCGCTGTGGATGGATTGATATCGTTGCTTTACGACGCTCTCGTCTCATCAATAGTCTCACTGGCTTGTGTATCACAAAGTTGGATGTACTTGATGGTTTGGAGACATTGCGCTTGTGTGTTGACTATCAGGAGGGAGGTGAGCCGATTTATATTGAAATGCCGGGATGGCAAGAATCGACGGTTGGGGTACGTCGCTATGAAGAATTACCCATTAATGCTCGCCTGTATTTGGAAAAACTTGAGAATTTAATTGAAATTCCAATTGATATGATTTCTACAGGGGCGGATCGCAAAGAAACGATTATTAGGCGGCATCCGTTTGATTAGGGTTTATCGGAAATAAGGGATTGCCCCTACAAAAAATCACATCTGGGGCAAACCTTTACTCAAAAGGAGTCCAAGATTTATCTTGGACATCTAGCGTACTGGCTTCACGCCCCCCTTTCTACCTAAGCCATAACCAATACGATAAACATCGGGCATATTGATGCGTCCATCGCGCATCAGTCGAAATATCCCTAATTCAACTAAATCTTGTTTAATACCTTCATATCCTTGATCAAGACGGCTAGGCGGCAAACGGACTTTCGCCTCATCATTGGCTTGTTGTAAGCTTTTTAAAACTTTCTTTTGTTCCCAAGTGCGTGTGATAGCATCAAATTGACAAGGAACAATTTGCCCTTTTAAGGGGAACATCAGTTTATCTATCCAAGGATAATCTTCTCTCAATTCACGAACGTGTAAAGGATAGACTTGTTTATCACGTAAATGTTCTGAAGCCGCAGAGTGTAAAGCGGCTAAAAAACTGCGCGGACTGGTTTTATCATAACCATCACCCAAGTGATTGGGTAGCCAGGTATAGGGAAAACCTCTTCTAGCATCGTCAGCAGTACGATCTAAAGCATCAAATAAAATCAGATTTTTTAATCCTTGTTCTTGTAATTTTTTGTCGGCGGCAATAAAAGCGCGAGTATGTGTGCTTGGCACATAAAAACGACTTAATTCTGGGGCTTGTTCATCGGCTTGCACCAGGCAGGGCTTTTAAAAAGAGGTTTCTCAAGGCTTGTGTGTTCATGCCAAATTTTATCCTAAGGTTAAAGAAGTGATCTCTTTTAAGAAAGTGCCATAAGCTTCAAGCACTGAATTTTCATTAAATACTTCGGGGTTTGAGACGGGATCGAATTCTTGGAAGGCGCGATGCCAATAAAATTTTAAGGGATAATGAGGGGCATCAATTGCTTTTTCGTCAAAATTAAATGCCTTTTGTTCACCATCTTCATTTGAAGTTTCTTCATACAAAGTATCAGCAAACAAATCATAAGCCGATTGACGGCAACTTTCTAAATAATTGGCTCTATCAATTTCTGGCACCATACCCGCTACGATTTTTAAATTGTCACGAAACTGAGCTAAATTTGGATGCCATCTTTGCCAATGTTGAAATAATAAACGATAAGCCCGCCAGGTTTGTGGGGTATTGATGGCAAATAATAATGCATAAGCATTTAATCGAGTTATCGTGATAGCCGCAATATCATGCATGCCGGCACGGCTGTCTAATAACACGATGTCAGGTTTTTCTTGTTTTTCTAGTGCTTGCAATAAGCGCGACAAGCGTTGTGCAAAATCAGCACCCGACAAATCCATATAAGCACGAGACAGTTTAGCGATATATTCTTTTTCTTGAGTACCTGAAGCTGGCACTATCCGAATATCGCCAATACTGTTAGACACTAATGGACTGGTGCTGACCAATTCGCTTAGTAGTGATTCATCTGCTTGATCAACGGCTTCTTCGACTAACCAATCAATAATACCAAAATCTGGCGCATTTGATTCTGGCAATAAGGTTTGCCCAATGCCCGGCGATTCTAAGTCTAAATCTAATATTAAGACACGTTTACCTTGTTGTGCCAAATACCATGCCCATACTGCTAAGGCAGTAGAACGTCCCACGCCGCCTTTAATGCCAAAAACGGTGACACGTTGAATATCGGTTTGAGTGGCAATCGGTTGTCGTAGCCAATCTTGTCCGGTGATTTGACGATCTAATAGGTCAATGTGAGGGGTTTTAGAAATATTGATTTTATCAGGTGAGTTAAATAGCGCATCAGAATCGAATAATTCATTCTTATATAAAAAAACTGATTGATGGCTAAATTTTCATAATGCCTGTGCAAATAGCACGGCTAAATCGTCATTGGTTTCATCGGTGGGTAAAGCTATCCGAATGCGACCATAAAGATCACGCACAATGACGATCTGCCCACCACCTAAATCATCATAATGCTCTTTAACCAATTGAATGGCATTTTCTAGGGCTTCTTGAAAACGAATCATATACTTAACCTAAAGTTAAACCGTCAGATTGTGCTTGTTGGAGGAAGGTCATAAATTCGTTCCATAACTGATTGATGTGAACACTATGTTTTTTTTTTAATCGCCACTTGTTTTGGTACGAGCACCTAATCCTACCATCACGGCTTTTAAACCACATTCCGCAGCTAAACCATATAATTGGTCAGCATTAGCCCACCGTAATCGCTTAAACAGTATTTCAGCATCTTCATAATGGCGACGTGCTGCATTGCGTTTAAACTCAATGCCTGAGTGTAATGATTTCCAACAAATTAGTGTAGTTTATCATAACTAATCTCTCGTCAAAAAATGGCAGCCAAAAAATCCTATTTCTTGAAGAAATAGGATTTTTAACCTTGAAACGACGCAAGAAAGCCCTACCAATCAAAAAACGGGTATTTCCAACAAAGGTTTGGACAATCACAGAGTACTGTTCACCAGTCTTAGGAATAATAACCTCAGCAGAAGCTTCAATGAAATACAGGTTAATCGAACTCTATCTGCCATCCTAATTCCACCTCCTTAGGGCGACGTTCACCAACTTGCATGACAATTCTATGTTGAGCATCAGGTGCTAAGTGGTTGACTTCTGCTAATGACTCTCCCACGCCCTGTAATTGTCCATGCGCTATGACAAGGAATGATCCAAAATAATATTTTTCGATTTCAGCTTGGATATTTTTAAAAGCTTGGTTATTGGCTTTTGCCTCAGTATCAATCTGGCGTTGGGGCCATTCATAAAATTTTTGGGCGGTTTGTTCAAATTCTTGTTGTAACGCTTTAGGTAATTCCATCGTCAACATAATTAAATGTCTCCTGAAAAAAACGGCATTCAATGGCTCCCCACGTCATCAGGGTTTTAGCTATTTAAACTCAATGCCTGAGTTTTCACCCATTGTAATGATTTCCAACAAATCAGTGTAGTTTATCATAACTAACTAATTTTCTGATAGCTCCTAAATTTAGGGTATTTTGGAGTCCAAGATTTATCTTGGACGTAGGCTCGTCTGAATTACTACAAGGCCTAGAGCGCGAAAACATCGTGTTCAAAATCCTTGCCCAAGTCATTGGGCTGAATGAACACGGTTATCACCTGCTAAGTGCGAGACGCGGGTTCAAATCCCGTCCACAAACGCTGATGGTTAACGGTTATCAAAAATATCAAATAAAATCAAAAAAATAACGTAGTATAGTACAAGGGATTACCAAACTTACAACGGATTGAAAGTCGGAAGATTTTAATCCTCTGTTAGCTTGGTAATCCGCTGTACTATTTTAAGGATTTGGAGCCAAATAAAAGTCAACCTACAACCCCCCCCCAACTCTACTCCGCACCACCGGCTTAATCACCCGATGATTAAAATGCCGCAATCTTCCACAGCTTCTTTTTTCTTGGCCATTCTTGGACCTCTCTCAGAGAGAGATGAAAGTTTCCATGATAATTCACTCTCTGTTGATACCCCCGTGGGTGCAACTAGAGTTCTGGATGGGCTGTCTCATCCGATCGGCGACAACGCTCTAGCAAGATTTGCTTCACCTTTTGAAAGGGAAGCCACCGATGTAGCTCTTTATCGTGTAACCTTGCTAGAACA
>JSZA02000292.1 GCA_000785145.2 Candidatus Thiomargarita nelsonii | reverse complement strand
ACATCTCTCAATCTGGGTTGGAACTCACTCACCGGCCCTATCCCACCTACACTTAGTCAGTTGAGCAATTTGACATATCTCAGTCTGGGTAGCAACTCACTCACCGGCCCTATCCCACCTACACTTAGTCAGTTGAGCAATTTGACATCTCTCAGGTTGTCTTCCAACTCACTCACCGGCCCTATCCCACCTACACTTAGTCAGTTGAGCAATTTGACATATCTCAGGTTGTCTTCCAACTCACTCACCGGCCCTATCCCACCTACACTTAGTCAGTTGAGCAATTTGACAAATCTCAATCTGGATAACAACGAACTCACCGGCCCTATCCCACCTACACTTAGTCAGTTGAGCAATTTGGAATATCTCGATCTGGATTACAACCAACTCACCGGAATTATCCCACCTGAGTTAGGAAATTTAAGCAATTTGATAACGCTCGATCTGGATTACAACCAACTCAGCGGACCTATCCCACCTGAGTTAGGTAATTTGATCAATTTGATAGATCTTGAGCTGGATAGCAACCAACTCTGCGGAAAAATCCCATCCGACTTAATGAATTTAACAAATCTGAGAACGGTGGAAGATGCTGGTCTAAGATTACAAACCAACAACCTAATCAACACCGACACAGAATATCCCGCCGACTTCGTCACCTTTCTTGACGAAAAAAACCCGGAATGGCGTGATCAAGTATCCCCCTCCTACTGTGGCACCAACCATACCCTCACAGTCACAAAAACAGGCAACGGCACAATCACCAGCACCCCAACCGGCATAAACTGTGGCACAGACTGCACCGAAAACTACGACACTGGAACAGAAGTCACCCTAACGGCAACACCTTATGTAGGTTCAATATTTACCGGCTGGAGTGGTAGTTGTACTGGCACCAATTGTACCGTTACTATGGACACCAACCATACCGTCAACGCCAACTTTGTTTTTATCTGCGACACCGTTACTGAAATCCCTTCTACGGAATGTGAAATGCTTGTCGCACTCTATAACAGAACCGGAGGAAAAAAATGGACCGATAACACCGGATGGAATGTGACGACTACCCCTTGTAATTGGTTTGGAATTTCATGTAATGGAGGACATATATCAGAGCTTATCCTCGAAAACAACCAACTCGGCGGAAAAATCCCACCAGAACTGGGACAATTGAACAACTTACAAACTCTCCAACTATCTGGAAACAAACTCTGCGGAAAAATCCCAACCGAATTAATGAACTTGACGAACCTCACTACACTAAGCTTACAAAACAACAACCTAATCAACACAGAATACCCCACCGACTTCGTCACCTGGCTTGACCAAAAAAACCCCGACTGGCGTACACAAATATCACCATCCTACTGTAATGACATTATTATTGACTTTGGCTCAGAATATGGAATTTGGGCATGGATGAATAATATCTTTTGGACTAAGATTTACCCCCTCTCACCCAAAAGCATGACCATTGGCAACATTGACGAGAATGCACAAGACGACATCATTATTGACTTTGACTCAACTTATGGAATTTGGCTCAGGATGAACAACAACACCTGGGAAAAATTGCATCCTTTGTCAGCCGAAAGCATAACCACGGGAGACGTGGATGGTAGTGGACAAGACGACATTATAATAGACTTTGGCTCAGAATATGGGATTTGGCTCTGGAAGAATAACAACGACTGGACACAACTGGATACCAGAACACCCGAAAGCATGACCACAGGAGACATAGATGGAAATGGACAAGCCGACATTATAATAGACTTTGGCGAGGATGGAATATGGCTCTGGATGAATAACAGCACAACTATTCAACTGCATACCATATCACCCGAAAGCATGACCACAGGAGACATAGATGGTGATGGACAGGATGACATCATTATTGATTTTGGCGAGCCTTATGGGATTTGGCTCAGGATGAATAACAACAACTGGGCACAACTGCACAGCATCTCAGGCGAAAGCATAGTGACAGGAGACATAGATGGAAATGGACTGGATGACATCATTATAGACTTTGGCGAGCCTTATGGGATTTGGCTCAGAATGAATAACAGCAGATGGGTTAAATTACATTCCTTGTCACCCGAAAGCATGACCACAGAATATGTGGATGCAGGTGGACTGGCTGACATCATAATAGACTTTGGCGAGTCTTATGGGATTTGGAACAGAATGAATAATAATAACTGGGTTCAATTGCACACCGTCTCAGGCGAAGGCATGGTGACAGGGAACATAGATGGAGCAGCATCTCTTAGCAACATCACCACTCAAGAAATGCCAGCCCCCGAACTAAACAATGCAGCGCCATTACCACAAATGGAGCCGATGTCCTTACCAAACTACTAACGATCTGTTGATGGATTCTGTCGCTTTGAATTCTATCAATATGTATTTCGCGGTGCTATCTCCATCAGGTAAAACTTCTTGTTGATCTTTTGTCCATTCCGGAGAATAGATTCTTAGTAGTCTTCACCGCTTCGGGTAGTTTTTTGACTACTTTAACGTGTTTATCCTTACTGGGGTTAGTAGGTATTCAAACAATCTGCCTAGTGTTTTTTTATTGTCGTCGTCCATTTTATTTGCTCTGTTGGTGAATGGATAAATAGCGGTTCCTCCGTCTGGCTCAAGTTGGCTTGCTTTAGTTGGATGCGAGTGAGATATTCATTCTGTTCTGAGACAATACCATTAAATTAAGGGCAACCACTAGGGAGTTGCCCCTACGTGATATGGCATTTTTGTAGGGTTTATGGTTGCCCCGAAATGGCATTGTGTTCATCGATGGGTTCAAATGACAAACTTCGCGGAAAGCAAACGGGCAGCAATCTCAAACTTTTCTTAAATTTTCTGTTGTTTTGCTTGTTTAATATATGCCTCAATTTCTTTGAGTTGTTCTGGATTTAGGCCTAATCCCATTAACCGATCTTCTGGTTTCATGTCCATTAACAGTTCTTCTGGTTTGAAACAATTCCTGACATCGGTGGGTTTCAAACCTCTCAAGCGAGTTTCGAGTGATGCCTTTGACATAAGTTCATCAAGTTCTTCAGATGTAAAAAGGCTTGTTCCCCACATTTTTCCTATTGCTTTGATGTCTTCTCGGCTTAGTTCAAGTGTCATATCATCATCTCCTTTTGGTGAGATTAATCGCCATAATTCGGCTAAAAACTCTTTAAAAGGTTTTTGTATCCGTTTAAAGCCTTTTTCTTTTAAAAGAGAAAATGCTTTTTTTCTTTTGAGTTTTTTGCTGGCTAAACATGTTACCCATGCATTGTTAAGTGTATTTGGTAATTCGTTAAGGGATATCAATGTGATATCTTTGTAAGCGATGTTTGTGCTTTTATATACCCCGGGTTGTACTTGGATTGTATATCCGTATTGCTCTCTATTGGCTTTTTGTGGTTGTTTGGCACACATCACAAACGCTTGTATATCCTTGTTGGCTAGTTTTTGTGAGTGTTTGTATGAGTATTCATACCATGTTGTTTGGACAAAGGTGTCTCTGCTGATGGATTCAGTCGCTTTGAATTCTATCAATATGTATTTCGCGGTGCTATCTCCATCAGGTAAAACTTCTCGTTGAACTTTTCTCCATTCCGGAGAATCGATTCTTAGTAGTCTTCACCGCTTCGGGTAGTTTTTTGACTATTTTAACGTGTTTATCCTTACTGGGGTTAGTAGGTATTCAAATAATCTGCCTAGTATGTTATGCCAGTAGGTTTTTTTATTGTCGTTGTCCATTTTATTTGCTCAGTTGGAGAATGTCATACTGGCATTGTTTACGGGTTGTTATCATATTCTTTTTTGGGTTTCAAGATTTATCAGTCACAAAAAAACATAAGCTGATTTTAATCAGTGTGGGTAACTACAATATCTCCCAACAGCATTGCTTTTTAAATGCAAACCGTGTCGTTTTGAAATCCGTTGTACTATAAGAATGGATTATTTGTGAACACGCTATAAAAATCAGATTTATTATTGATAAGCTCGTAGGATGCGGAGACTAATAAGCGGTGCGTAGGACGCACCCTACGGCTCAATGCCATATCGTGTCGGGCAACCATAAAGGATTGCCCCTACAAAAGCGGCATTGAAGGTAGGGGCAATCCCTTGTGGTTGCCCCTTAACGAAGGTGGCATTGGTGCGTAGGACGCACCCTACGGCTCTCAAACGACGGTGATAGAATTAGACGTATTGACGGCGTTTAGCTACGCTGACTTCGTTTCGGGAAATCCGCGCAGCGAAATTCCCGAAACAACTGAATTAAAAACCTAAAAAAAAAGGCTCAATATCTGAGCTTTTGACTTTTGTTTTAAATCCGCGCCATCTGCGTAATCTGTTTAATCGGCGCTTGCTCGGTTTTTTTTAATCCGTTGACTCCCCAAATCCGTTGTACT
>JSZA02000289.1 GCA_000785145.2 Candidatus Thiomargarita nelsonii | reverse complement strand
TCGAAACCCACCAAACATTTGAAATTTATAACAAAGGTGGGTTTCGCTCTCGCTCTACCCACCCTACAATATCTCGGTACGATATGGCATTGCTTGTTTGCACACGCTATATATTGACAAACCCATGCAAGGACATAATTTATTAGCCTGCGCGACGACTGACTCACCTGTCAAAATATTACAGCGTGGTTTTAGGCGGAGAAATGTGAATAATTAATATGATTAACGTAGAAAAAATTAATAAGGATTTGCTCCCTAAATCCCATTTAAATTATCAAATGGATAGCTTTGCAGCCAAAACCTACACTCAAAATTTGATTGGAAATTGTATTGAAAAAAAACTTGATACCAATATTGATTTTATTGATGACAATGACATAATCATTGGAGGAACACCTTGTCAACCGTTTAGTGTCGGTGGACACCAAAAAGGTCAAAAGGATGACAGAAACGGTTTTCCAATTTTCCTCAATGCTATAAAAAAAGCAAATCCCAAAATAGTTCTGTTTGAAAATGTGAGAAGCATGTTGTATGCCAACAAAGGATACCTTGATTATCTCATAGAAGAATTAATCGAATTGGGCTACATTGTTGAGTATCAATTATTACTCTGCTGGTAAACATAACTTGTTGCAAAAAGAAATTATTGAGGAATTTTTGCCTAGATTTGGTCAAAATAAGCGGCTTTATCTTGAAGAAAAACAACTTAAAAGTCTCAACTTTTTTGAATTAGCTCACGATGAATTACCAGATATTATTGCATACGATTCATCTAAAAAATGGCTCTACTTAGAATTTAAAAAGTGGATACTTGAAATAGCTTGGGACCCTATTAGCCAGATAATCAAAGACGTCCAAGATAAATCTTGGACTCCAAAATACCGTAACCTTTCCTGATTTTTATAGAAATCCTATTTTTTGAAAAAATAGGATTTCTTTGAAATTTATAGAACACAAAAAAAAGGAAAAATCTATGCTAAAAGCCATTCAAACGCACATTTTGTCGTGACATACCGAAAAAAACTATTTTTAGCCGTTGTGCCGATAGAAGATGTTTACCTGATTGAAGAACTTGAAGAATGTATTGATCGTGCCGATGCCAATGATGCCCGTCAGGAAGCCTTGAATACAGGGACTATTTCTTCAGAACAACTAAAATCCACGCCCACACGGCTCTAAAAAACTTAAAAGCTTTGAAAATAGTTACCGTATTCGAGTAGGAGATTATCGCGTGATTTATGAAATACATGATGATGTGTTGCTTGTTCTCATTATGAAAGTGGGACCAAGACGAGATGTTTATGATTAATTAATGTTTGTGTTTGTTTTCACGGCACCCTTCAATTTGTTGTTTCGGGAATGGAGCGTAGCCTAGATTAATGTAGGGTGCGTCCTACGCACCGTCTTGTATGATTTATCTCCTGACGCGAGCGAGCCTGCATAAGTGCCGAAAATCTTGGAATGAGTACTGCGATTGATCAACAAGGAATAAAACCTTCAACATAAATCGGGTATGATTATTCGTTGTTGCACATTGGTTGTACTTACAGATGGTGAGATAATGCGCTTTGAACCGGTGCGTAGGACGCACCCTACATCCCAATGCCATTAAGTTAAGGGCAACCACAAGGGATTGCCCCTACGAGAAATCACGGTTTGTAGGGGCAATCCTTTATGGTTGCCCTCTTAACTTAATGGCATTGACCCGACATCCAGGCGGAGCGAACTTGATTGACTGGACAATTAAGGAAAGTGTCAAAGCCAAATTAAAGGTTATCGTCAAAAGAACTTTGCGACAATTTGGCTATCCGCCCGATATGCACAAGCTGGCAACCGAAACGGCAATAATGTGCGTTACCCTACGCTTGCTTTTTGTTTTAAACCGAAAAAAACATTGGAGATTTTTATGGGAAATTTAAGTATTGTTGTTGATGAGCAAGTTTTACAGAAAGCTCACAAACGAGCCACAAAACAAGGTATCTCTATCAACGCTCTCTTACGAGGATTTTTAGAAAGTTACTCCGAAGGTACGGAACAATATCGCCAAGCGACTACCCGTCTCCTTGAATTAGCGAAACAATCAACTGCCGCCAGCAATGGACAACGTTGGACACGGGAGGAAATTTATGAGCGATAACCAGAAATTCGCTGATACCAATGTACTGGTTTATGCCTTTGATAGTAGTGAGCCTAAAAAACAAAAGATCGCCCAAAATCTACTCAAAAATGATGGGAGTAAAGGCAGAATCATCCTCAGTACCCAAGTATTGCAAGGGCAAAAAGGCAGAGCCTAATAAAATCAAGGCTCGCGTGTTTTTGAAGGGATAAGTCAAAACAACAACTACAACAACTACAGGGATTATTTTTTAGAAGGGATAAATCAAAACAAAAAAAAACAACAACCAATTTGATTTAAAAAAGGATAAATCAAAAGCCAGTTCTGATTAGGTTTTGACTTATCCATTCTTAAATGTAATCCTTGTAGTTATTTTATTTAAAAAATGCAACAACAACTACCATTACGTGACATACATTTACCAGAGTCCATAAGTTTCTTGTGGCCACTTGCCCCCGGCTGGTGGTTACTACTCGCATTATTGCTTTTCTTGATATTAGTATCAATCTGGCTACATCGATTAAGAAAGCGCAATGCAGCTAAACGAATTGCACTACGCAAACTGAAAAAATTGGAAAAAGCTGATGCGCCAAAAAAACTGGTTCAAGAAATTTCCACCCTATTACGACGATTTTATATCACAAAATATCCACGGAAAGAGGTGGCGAGTTTGACAGGTGAAGATTGGCTCGCATTTCTGGATAATCAACTAGGTGAACAATCATTTACAGCCGGAGAAGGTCGCTGTTTGATTGACGCGCCTTATCGCCCCGATGTAGCAATTGACGTTAAAGCTTTATTGAAGCTTTGTCGACTATTAATTAAAAAAGGCAAGCATAAATGATTCATTTTGAATGGCCTTGGTTATTTTTAGCCTTACCACTACCCCTAATAGTCAGATACCTATTACCAGCAACGACCAGCGTTGAAAATGCCGCCTTGCGTGTACCTTTCATCGAAGATTTTCAATCGCTAAACCAAAAAGTACAACACAAAACCATAAAACGATGGCCTTTATGGTTAGCAACGCTCGCTTGGATATTGCTGGTTATCGCAGCTACCCGTCCCCAATGGTGGGATGAACCGATTGAATTGCCCATCAATGGCCGAGACTTAATGATGGCGGTTGACTTATCAGGCAGTATGCGATATAAAGATTTTCGCATTCAAGACAGAACCGTTGACCGTCTCACCGCTACAAAATGGGTAGCCGCTCAATTCATTGAACGCCGTGTCGGTGACAGATTGGGACTGATACTCTTTGGAGATCAAGCTTATTTACAAGTTCCCCTGACTTTTGACCGTCAAACGGTGCGTACACTCCTAAATGAATCCGCCATTGGCTTAGCGGGTAAACAAACCGCGATTGGAGATGCCATTGGTTTAGCCGTGAAACGCTTCTTACACAAGAATAAAAAAAATCAAGAAAGTTGGATCTTGATATTACTCACTGATGGCGTAAATACCCCCGGCAAGATTGAACCTTTAAAGGTAGCAGAATTAGCCGCTCAAGAAGGCTTAAAAATTTACACTATCGGCATCGGAGCCGATGAAATGGTGCTCCGTGACTTTTTCGGGACGCGACGTATTAATCCATCAGTCGATTTAGATGAAAAAACTCTCAAGCAAATTGCCGAAAAAACAGGAGGGCGTTACTTCCGCGCCCGCGACACCGCAGGATTAGAAAAAATTTATGCTTTATTGGATGAACTCGAACCCATTCAAAAGGATAATCTCTTTTTTAGGCCAACCAAAGCATTATATTATTGGCCACTGAGCATGGCTCTCTTGCTGAGTGCAATAATCATTGTTTTTTCTAGTTTTGGACTGACGCACTCTGATTAATTCGACGCGGAGCGTCGAGGCAGGCATTCCGCCGCGAAGCGTGGGAACGATAAAAAGGTTTAAAAGGAGAAAAAAAACATGCAAGAATTTTCGTATGGCATCAGTGATTTTTATCAACTGAAAACGGACAATTTGTTTTATGTGGATCGGACTTCACATATTTCATTAATTGAAAAAGCAGGGCGACAACTACTCTTCCTACGCCCACGGCGATTTGGAAAAAGTCTGCTTTTGTCCATGCTGGAAAATTATTATGATGTCGCAAAAGCGGATGAATTTGAACGCTTGTTTGGGGATTTAGCGATTGGGCAAAATCCTACACCTAAGCATAATCAATACTTGATAATGAAATGGGATTTTTCCGTGATCAATGCCCAAGGAAAGGACGTCGAAAGTAAACTACATGATCATCTGAATAATTGTATTCAAGATTTTGCGATGTGTTATCAAAATATTTTGCAA
>JSZA02000394.1 GCA_000785145.2 Candidatus Thiomargarita nelsonii | reverse complement strand
GCTGATGATGCCATGAAGGTAGCGTGACTCTTCTTCTTCATATTGTTGTATCGTTAATGCGCCGGCTTGTCCAATAATTTGTTCAAAGTCTAGCGCGTCGTTTTCTGCGACTATTTCTAAGTCAATACTGAATAGTTGGGATATGCCTTCGGTTATTCCGAAACTGAGCACTCGCAATTCTTCGTCAGAGCCGCTGACTTTAAATAGGTAGCGTTCAAGATTGGCTGCTAATGTTTGCATGTTGGTTTTTCCTGATTGTGTTGGGTGCCCAAACTAAAGTTTGGACTCCGAAAGACTATATAGATATTTTTTTATCATGCATTAATTTTTTTAATGGTTAGACCATTTACGTCTACAGCTAGTACGCTGTAACATAAGTTATTGGGGTTGGAGTACAAAGCTTTAGCTTTGTACTGCCTGACAAAGCTAAAGCTTTGTACTCCAAAACGTCAAGAAGGCACCGAGCCACTATTAAAAACATAGTCTAAAAAATTGTTGTGTTGATGTCAAAAAAATTTAACCATTAACATTGTTGTGGAGCCATCGTGCCGTGCGGAGAAATTACCCAAAGGTAGGGTGCGTCCCGTCGTGCGGTACAATTTCAAATAATTATTTAAGAGCGGCAAATTTATCAAGCCACGCCAGTTTCCGTTCTGCTGCAATTGCTTGCCAATTCAGTTGATTGGCGAGTTGAATAAATTGTTCTCGCTCTAATTTGGGCAATTTCAAGAGACGTTTTTTCCAAATACGAAAAATTAAGGCATTGCTAAATCCGTAGTTTATGCCTTTGAAAATAGGTATGAGTAATAATCCGAGTAAGGGTAGCCATGACCATAAGAGTAATGAGAGGGCAAAGGCGGCAATGCCGGTGGTTATCATCAAGGTGGCAAAAAGGATTTGCTGATTTTGATAACGGTTGATAGTTTGTAGAGTCAGGGTGAGGGCTTCACGGGTTGTCGGAGCTAGGTTGTTAGCGGTGCGGACGGATTTTGGGGGCAAGGTGTTAAGCATTCCTTGCAGGGTGTGGGTGGGCAGGTGGCGAAAAGTGGCAATAGTGGTGGCAAAATGTTCTATATCGAGCTGTTGTTGGCTCCAGAAGTCAAGCAGTTGTTGTTGCCAGTGGTTGACTTGTCGGTTGTCAAGGTAGATGAATAAACCATACACTGGAATGAGACTGATAAAGCCGAGCAAAGGCTGCCAAGAAAATTGGATGATCGCTAGGATAAGGGTGAGTAAAATGATAATAGTGGTCAGGATGACGAGGTTGCGGTAGCGGCGGGTGCGGTTTTGGATGGTTTGTTGGGTGGCTTCTATGGCTTGGGAAAATGGATTTTTGGTAGCTTCAGTGGACATTTTTTTATATTAACAACGGGTAGTGGAAATTTTTATAGTTTATACGTGATAAAAAAGGAACGGCACCCAAATAGTTCTTAATTACTTTCGTGAGCAAAAAACCAGAAGTCCTTTTCATCCATTCCTTTGTTTCGGCATACAACACCACCTTTTAGAACACTTTTGGACAGTGTTACCGAGTTATCCTTAAAAAGGATTGCTTGTGTTTCTTCACCACATACTATGTTGTTAGATAAATTCCATTGTTTTCTTATTTTTTCATTTATCGGTGTACCAACAATTATCAATACTGCTTTAACTCTTATATCGTCATACGAGAAAGACTGAGGTTTGATACTTTCTCTTCTCAAAAAGTGGCAAGGTGGTTTAGGGAACATTATTAACTGCTCTTCTACAGAAAAATCCTGATAAGTTAATACACAATTGTTATTTTGGCTTTCTATTGTTAGTTTGTAATTTTGAATATTAGTACTATCCGTGACTTCTCCCAGTGATTCCTTATTAAAAACGCAAGAAATACAAAATACACTGAATATTAGAACATATATTTTCATTAGATTAACTCCCAGAACCATACTTCATCACCTCGTGATAAATAATTAGAATTACCAGCTTTCATCTTCATCTTTTTGCCGTCCCAAACGTCTATATGATCTGTTGCTCCCCAACCATTTTTGATGAAGACGATCCCCTTTTTCTTTTTAAAGTCCGCACTGGTAACGTTTTTATAGGTTTTTACTTTACCCACAATAGTCTTTTGGCTTTTTAACCAATTCGCCAATTCTTGTGCTCTCAAAATATGCTTTGGATTATGCTTGAATCCGGGATAACATTTAGCTCCATTAAATGAGTCCATATTAACACCTGATTTATCTAAAGCGACACCCATACGAATTGCACATTGATTTATGAAGTGTGTTGTATCACACGGGTTATTCGGATAAGGATGATTATCCCATAGTTCTTTAAAAGACACTCTTGGCATTTTTAATTTCCTCTGTTGTATAGTTAAGGCATCGTATCATATCATATCTTTCAAAATTCATTTCATCACGAGTCATAAGTTCCCAAAAACGTCTTTGCCAAAGTGCCGGTTTACCTGTAACAAAACACCACCATCCATTTTAAAAGGCAAAGTTTGTCGGGTTCTTTTAATCCCTTGGAGCAATGCTTGTCGAAATTCATGACATGTTAAATCAATACGTTTTCTGTCTCGCAAATTGTTCGTCAAAAAATAAGTGGCGTAGGCTAACGAACACGACGGTCATTTGACATCGTTTATTCCCCTAAAAATGTAGGGTGCGTGGGACGCACCTTACGCTTGCTACACTCTACTTTGGCTTTATTCATTAAATTCTTTAACAATTGCTTTCACCGCCGCCTCATCTTCAGCAATGTATGCACAGATTGGCCATACATCTGCTATCTCCTCAAAAGCGAATTTTATTTCATTTGTTGACGACGACTTAACTTCAGCAATTTCTCCATCATCAAAATCAATAATATTTTGCTCATCAATTTTATAAAAATAAATAATTTCAATCATTTTTCTTGCCAAATACATAAACGCCCTATCTGTACCAACTATTACAGATTCATCATAGCCTGAATCGGCCATGATATGACATTTCTCAGTTGGCTCTGATATCTGAGAAAGTTGATCCAGAATATTTTTTAACACATTAAGAGAAATGTTATTTTTCATTGACCCACCCCGTTATCGGTTTTCCGTTTGCGTCTAAAATTCTTACCTGCTTCTTTAGATACGGTCCGCTAGGTCCTTGAATTGTACGATTTTGATGCTCATGTGGGTGATTCTTCAAATTATACTTTTCTCCATCAATTGTAACCTTATGACTAGCTTTTTGAGTGTAATCCTCACGAGAAAACTGTTTACCTGTATCATCATAATATGAGATACTTTTTATTTTTCCATCCCGTGTTCTTTGAGTGTAAATAGAATTTGGATCAGCCCCCTCCTTCCATGGTCTATCTGTACCCTCATCTGTTGGTGTTTTGTTGCAATCTGAAAGTCCGAATGGATCCATCCACCCAATAGGATTTATGCCATATAGGAAAGTATTTATTCCGCCTACTAACCTAATTGGATCTGGAGAAATGAAACGACCATCCTGTGGATCATAATATCTAAACCTATTGTAGTATAACCTACTTTCTTCATCAAACCATTGCCCCTGAAACCGAATCGGACAATAAACCTCTTGTGACTCAACCTGCTCAATTTCTCCCCATGCTTTGTAACTTACTGACCATACAATATTACCCTCAATATCTACAAGTTCTCTTGGCGTACCCAAATGATCACAAATAACAGAATAAAGCTGATTATTTTGTACTTTACACTGCGGACTAAAACTACCAGGCTCAAAAACCCAACTAGAATTTACAACCTCATTCTCAACTTCATGAACAACAACATCCCCATCCCAAACAAACCGAGTTGTCTTTTTTGGGCCTTCCTTAACTATCCGCCGCCCCAACGCATCATACTTATATTCCCAAACATCACCCGTAGGCGTAGTCACAGAGCGAAGTTGATCTTCCGCATCCCATTCAAACAACCATACTTTTGGCTCTGCACTGTCGCAGTCCTCAATTTTCTTGATCAGCCGCCCATTGCCATCATAGAAATATTGGGTATCGCCTTGCCGCTGCAAAGTATCACCGGGTCCATATTCCAGCACGATATCATCCAATTGGATAATATTATTCGTACTATCATAATCAAATTTTTCGGACATGCCTATGTTTATATCTCCGGTTCACGCCGTGCTTGAATCAAACTTTCAGCAGCATATATATATGTGGGTATTTTCCTACTTTTCATCATTTTGAGGTGAGATGACGGTTTTTTTTATACAATACGTTTTCTGTCTCGCACATTGTTCGTCAAATAAATAAGTTGCTCCAGCAACTCGAACACGATGGTAATTTTACATCGTTTATTCCCCAAAAAATGTAGGGTGCGTCCTACGCACCTTCATCGGCATTTAAAATCATTAATTAATGGTGCGTGGGACGCACCCTACGCTGCAATGCCATTAAGTTAAG
>JSZA02000324.1 GCA_000785145.2 Candidatus Thiomargarita nelsonii | reverse complement strand
TCTTAGAAAATGTTTTCCGGCTTGCCAATTACCACTGACTTTGACTGCCCAAATTCCTTTGCGTGAATCTTTTAATTGGTACAATGCAAGGCCAGTCCATGTCTCAATGCCATATCATGTCGGGCAACCATAAAGGATTGCTCCTACAAAAAATGCGCCTAATATGCCACGGGGCAACCACAAGGGATTGCCCAACACGATATGGCATTGAAGCATTCGGTGCAATGATTTTTAAGCTGCCAGCCTTCATAATCTCATTCCACGCGCTAGTAGATGAATCCGATTTGGCGCGATTGAACGTTGATAAAAAAGGTTTAAATAAGCAGCTTTGTGAAAAGCTTTCAGATCAATATAAAATTGATAAGTTTTAAAAAAAAAGAGCAAAAGAAAAAGGAATTGATCCCGGTTATCATATTATTTATAGAGTGCCATAAAGTGGCGAACAGTCCATTTTTACAAGCAAAAGCGGGGATTGATTGAGGGTGCCAGAAGATTAAATGTCTATAGGTTTGGTCAATAATTTTAGGAGAAAAACAATGAAAGTAGCTCCCTTGCGTTACGATGTCATTTTCAAAAAGGCATTTGGTAAACCAGATTTGTTCAAAGCACTGGTTAAGGATTTTCTTCATATCGACAATTTTGAGATCGATAAAGTGGAAAATGATAAAGCTTTTTATCCACCAGTAGGAAATGTGAATTTCAAATTTGATCTCTTTGCTGAGGATAAAAAAAATCGAATCGTTGTTGAAATGCAACATGCTCATTATTCTGACACTTATGAGCGTTTTATGTACTACCAGCTTTGTGCAATGGTAGAATCCATTGCAAGTTCTAAAAACTACAGTTTTCCAGTTACTGTGAACACTGTAATATTTTTTACTCGCAAACGCACTCCCAGTTCTAACAGTGGCCTTTTAGAAGTCGATTTTCAAGCAAGAGATACATACGATGGAAAGGTGATCGAGAAAGTGTTTGGAAAACGTAAGCACCGCTTGCTTTTTGTTTTTGTTAATGATTTTAATGATGCTTATTCCTCAAAGGAAAGTGCTAAATGGATGCAGGCTTTTTCTGGGACTTTGAATAGAGAAGTTGATCCAAAGGATTATGCTAATCCATGTATTAGCAAGATGTTGGAAATCATCAAGGAGGATAATCTTACGGCTGATGAACATGCTCAAATGAAAGAAGAGGATAATCAGGAAGAGGCTCAGATAGAGGCACGAGAAGAAGGTTTTGAAGAGGGGGAAAGGAAAGGTAGAAAAGATGGGTTGGAGGAAGGTGAAAGGAAAGGTAGAGAAGCATTGGAAGGGGCAGCCCGTCATTTTTTAGCTATTGGTAGTTTGTCAGTGGAACAAATAGCTAGTGCGACTGGGCTTTCTTTGGAAAGGGTTAAGTCTCTTTCGGAGCAATAGCTAAAATGATTCGTGTGGTTTTTCTATTCTAAGATTGTTGAGGGCGGCTATGGCAAACATTGGAAATGACTTTCAAGCCCAGTCGCGCATGACAAGTTTCAAATTGTTTTATGATAAAACGGATTATGCATAATCCGTTTACTCCCATAATCCGTTGTACTAAAGGGTTATAGAAATAAAAAGAACTAAAAATAAAAACTCATAAAAATAAAATAAATATATTCATAAAAAATTGAAATGATATTTTTTTTTACAAAAACAACACCAAACATAAAATGAGTGAAAAAATAAAATTGAACTAATTATGCGAATAATATCTGTCTATTTAAAAAATAGATAAAAAATAAACAAGTTAGCACCTGATATAAAGATAAGTACAACGGATTTGGGGAATAAACGGATTTAAAAAATGAAAAATTTTGACTTATCCAGCTAATATTTTAACCCTGATTTTCTTTCGGCTACGGCGTTGTTGCAGAAATTCCACTGAAAGGTTATACTATATTAAACAAAAACCTAGAACCCAAAATCAAAGATGAAAAATAAACAACGCTACAAAGTCAGGAATTGGAAAGAATATAATGAAGCTTTAGTTAAACGAGGTAGTTTAACTTTATGGTTTGACGAAGAGGTCATAAAAGCATGGCATGATGTAAAAATCATTGATGATCGTGGTGCTCCACCTACTTATTCTGATGTTGCGATTCTATGTGCTTTAAGTCTCAAAGTCATTTTTCAATTACCTTTGCGAGCGACTGAAGGTTTGCTTTGTTCACTTGTTGAGCTAATGGGATTACCAATCAGAGTGCCTGATTATACCACTTTAAGTCGTCGTCAGGCCAAATTGCGTGTTGAAATTCCATCTCTAATTCCAACTGATTCACGCCATGTCGTTATTGATTCAACCGGCTTAAAAATCTTTGGTGAAGGAGAATGGAAAGTACGTCAACATGGATACGATAAAAGACGCACTTGGCGCAAACTGAACGATGGAATAGATGAGAGCACTCAAGAGATCGTTGCTTCTCCTGTAACAACTAATGAGATAAAAGATAGTCAAGTGCTTGGAGATTTGTTGGAACAAGTTGATGAACCTATTAATCAAGTCTCAGCAGATAGTGCTTATGATAGCTTTGACTGTTATCAACAATGAACGAGAAGCGGAACCTATTATTCCTCCTAGAGTTGATGCTGTTGAAAGAGCAGAATCCGAGACACATCCCAAAATTGCAAAACGTAATCAAGTGGTTAGAAAAGTAAACGAAATCGGTCGCAAAAGATAGAAAGAAGAAAGTGCTTATCATCGTCGTTCTCTTGCCGAAACGGCTATGTTTTGAATAAAAACCTTGTTCGGAAATCAACTCAAAGCTCGTCTTTTTGAAAGCCAAGCGGTTGAAGCTTTTGTTCGTTGTGTGGTTCTTAATCGTATGACAGCACTTGGATTGCCTGATTCTTATCGGGTCTAAATTTTACAAACATTTGACCCTTCTTGTTTCTTTTTCAGTCGATTTCTGCAACAACGCCGGGACAATTCATAATCTCCTTAACCAAACACGAGACGAAGCTTGTAGAATTAATGCTGCTCAAGAACTATCGAATGTAAAAGAAGGTGCTAATGATGAATTGTTTCAATCAGGGAAACCCGTGTTGGTGGGGAGGTGATCAGCATTCACTTTATTGCTATTTGCTGGCACTTGAAGAACACCGTGATGCTGAAACTTGGGCTATTCACTTATGGGATTTGGAACAACAGGGATTGCATCCTGAACGAATTATAGCTGATGGTGGTAAGGGGCTTCGAGCGGGGCAGGCATTTCTTGTGAAGCCGATATCTTTCATGGTTTGCGCGATATTACACGATTGAGTAGTTATTTGGAACGACAAGCCTACGGCGCTATAACCCGTTGTTTCAAGCTTGAACAACAAATGGTGAAAGCTAAAAAGAAGAAGAAGGGTAATACTTTATCGACGGCTTTAGTCAAAGCTCGAACAGAAGAAATGCTTGCTATAGAATTGGCGGACGATGTACAAATTCTAACAGATTGGTTGCATAATGACGTTTTTGCTCTAGCAGGGCCCTCACAAGCAACCAGATTGGAGCTTTTTGATTTTTTTGTTGATTCTCTTCATGAATTAACTTCGTTAAAGAAATGGAAAATTGAACCCGTGTGGCACTCTTTAGTTAATCAACGTGATGATTTGCTAAGGTTTGCTTACAGGCTTGTTCAACAATTTGAAGATTTGGCTAAATCGTTTCGATGTGGAAGCGATATTGTACGCAATATGCTAAGTTTACAACAGCAAAAACCTCTAACAAACGGCTATTGGTACAAGGCAACTGGTTTGCATTCAATGCTTGGCGACCGTTTTTTCCATCTTCAGGAAGCCGTTGGGAATCTGGTTGATGGGTTCCACCGGGCTAGTTCTTTGGTTGAGAATTTTAATAGCCGTCTACGTCCTTATTTTTTCTTGAGGCGAAATATTGGGCCTGCTTATCTTGATCTGTTGCGCTTTTTTCTAAATCATACGTCGTTTATGAGAAGCGAGAAACCCGAACGAGTGGGAAAATCGCCGGCTGAGTTGTTGACGGGGCAAGCTCACCCTCATTGGTTAGAAATGCTTGGCTTTACCCGATTTAAAAAGTCGGGTTCTTTAGCTTAGTTTTCTCTGTCGCTAACACTGCGTTTTTATTTTTGCCGATGGAAGGAGGAGGGTACCCTTTTGTCTACGATTTTTGAGTGTAACCCTAAATGGGGGGTTTTTGAACCATGCCTGGCATTGAGACATGGACTGGCCTTGCATTGCACCAATTAAAAGACTCACGCAAAGGAATTTGGGCAGTCAAAGTCAGTGGTAATTGGCGAGCCGGAAAACATTTTCTAAGG
>JSZA02000288.1 GCA_000785145.2 Candidatus Thiomargarita nelsonii | reverse complement strand
GGATGAGGCATTTGGAGTCCAAAGCTTTAGCTTTGGACAAGCGACGGACACGTCCAAACCGAAGGTGGACTCCAACAACAATGGATGAGGCATTTGGAGTCCAAAGCTTTAGCTTTGGACAAGCGACGGACACGTCCAAACCGAAGGTGGACTCCAAATGCCGGCTGAATGTCAAGATCAAAAAACTTAGAACTAAAATTCAAAAAAAAAGTGAAAAGGGTAAAAAAAAGAGGGCAAAGTGCTAAGTCCACGCTGCACCGAACACGACTAGACGAAATCCGATGTTGTTGTACCGGGTGCCTGAGGCGAGATTGTGACGATTGGCGCAGCGGCAGCGGTACGGGCTGAAGACCCACGAGCCGCCACGCAACAGCCGAACAGGGTCCTCCCCCTCCCAGACGCTGCCATCAGTAGGTGCATCCTTATAGCTCTCATGCCAAGAATCAGCACACCATTCCCATACGTTCCCGTGCATATCGTACAATCCAAAAGCATTCGGGGGAAAGCTTCCAACATCGGTTGTTTTCTCACGAAAAACACCCTTCTGCTCAGAAGCGTAAGTATAATTACCATCGTAGTTGGCTAATTTGCTGCTAATCGTCTCACCACAGTAAAAGGGTGTCGTTGTCCCAGCACGAGCGGCATATTCCCATTGTGCTTCACTGGGCAAACGATAGGTTTTGCCTGTCATTTCGGACAGTCGCTTACAAAATTTGACGGCATCATGCCATGAAACCTTTTCTACCGGGCGATTTTTTCCTTTGAACCAAGACTTGAAGTCAGATGGATTATTACCCATCACCGCTTTATATTGTGCCTGTGTGACGGGGTATTTGCCCATATAGAAGGGTTCTAGCGTGACTTGGTGTTGGGGGCCTTCATCACTGCTTTGGTCTTTTTCCGTTTCAGGTGAACCCATCAGGAAGCTGCCCTCTGGAATATAGACCATTTCCAGCGTGACATCTTTGCCCAAATCTTCTGTCTGGTAGCGGGCTTTTTTGGGGGGGCGCTTGATGATTTTTCCATCTGCATTTACGGTGACGATTTCAAATTTAAAGACTTCAGGCTGTTGAGAAATCCTATTTTTTGGAAAAATAGGATTTATTTGCCTTTGGATGCTCTGGAAATTTATGCCCTCCTGCACTAGCTGTCGTCTTTGCTCAATTTTCGTCGCACGATATTCTGCCCACGCAACAACCATAGCACTTATCCACTTTTTTTTTGGAAAAAGCTCAGCTAAAAATTGACTCGCCGTTGGCGTTCTATCATTCCGTTCAAAAGCTAAAGCACGAAAAAGTGCCTGATTTTGTTTATTGTTTAATCCATTAATGGGGTTGGGAGACAGATTCTTATATTTCGCAATGGTCGCTTTTTTTCTTTGAAAGGGATGTTTTCCTGACAGTAACTGATAAGTCACGCAAGCTAACCCATAAATGTCATCACGCGGATCGGGCTCTAAATTTAATAACATTTCATTGTCATCACACTGATCGGGCTCCAAAGCTAATAGCATTTCATAGCTGGCATAAGGGTCAGTTAATGCTCCCAAGGTGCCCGGATCAAATCGGGTTTCATCCCGTTCCGACTGTTCCAGGGGTCGCGCAATCCCAAAATCAATGAGTTTGGCAATCTTCTCATCAGGTGAGTAAAACACATTGGCGGGTTTGAAATCCAAATGCGCGATACCATTTTGATGACTGTATGCCAGTGCCTCAGCCATATCCTTGATGATCGGCTTGGCTTCGATGAGGGATATGCCATTTTTGTGACTTTTAATGAATTCCTTTAATGGAATTCCCTTTAATAATTCCATCACCATAAAATAGGTTTCACCGATGCTATCTAAGTTATGCGCTTTGACAATATTAGGATGAGTGAGCCTTTTATAGCGGTGAAATTCACGCACCAATGCTTTTAGCGCATCAGGATGTTGCTTGAAATCTTGATTAAAAAACTTGATGGCTACATGGCTATTGCGTGCATCCCCTTTCTCCTGAATCAAGTCGATGGCTTTCCAGACCACGCACATGCCACCCTCGCCAAGCTGTTCTAGCAAGCGATAATTGTTACGGATGACCAGCCCCCGTTCGGGCTCTCTCTCCTCACCCTCCTCCCATTTTAAATTTTCCATAAATTATCAGTTATCAGTTATCATTAATAGGATTTTTGAGAGCCTTGATAATACAAAAAAAAATCCTATTTCTTCAAGAAATAGGATTTTTATATTTTTATCGTTTTCACGATCTATTTCTTTGCCGCGCGTAGGAACGAGAAAAAGCTCATTTTTTTTCTGAGATCAGCTAAAAATTGACTCGCCGTCGGCGTTCTATCATCCCGATCAAAAGCTAAAGCACGAAAAAGTGCCTGATTTTGTTGATTGTTTAATCCATTAATGGGGTTAGGAGACAGATTCTTATATTTCGCAATGGTCGCTTTTTTTCCATTAAAGGGGTGTTGTCCTGACAATAATTCATAAGTCACGCAAGCTAACGCATAAATGTCATCACGCGGATCGGGCTCCAAATTTAATAGCATTTCAGTGCTGGCATAAGCGGGGGTTAATGCTCCCAAGACGCCCGGATCAAATCGGGTTTTATCTCGTTCCGACTGATCCAAGGGTCGCGCAATCCCAAAATCAATGACTTTGGCAATCTTTTCATCAGGTGAGTAAAGCACATCGGCGGGTTTGAAATCCAAATGCGCGATACCATTTTGATGGGCGTATGCCAGTGCTTCAGCCATACCCTTGATGATCGGCTCTGCCTCGCTGAGGGACAAACCCTGTCGGTGAGTTTTAATGAATTCGTTTAATGGAATTCCTTTTAAAAATTCCATCACCATAAAAAAGGTATCACCGATGCGATCTAAACCATGCGCTTTGACAATATTAGGATGATTGAGCCTTTGATAGCGGTGAAATTCACGTACCAGTGCCTTTAGTGCGTCAGGATGTTGCTTGAAATCTTGACTTAAAAACTTAATGGCTACATGGCTATCGCGTGCATTCTTTGCCTCCTGAATCAAGTCGATGCCTTTCCAGACTACACCCATGCGACCTTCGCCAAGCTTTTCTTCCAAGCGATAATTGTCACGGATGACCAGCCCCTGTTCGGGTTCCATCTCCTCACCCTCCTCCCATTTTAAATTTTCCATAAGTTATCAGTTATCAGTTATTAGTTGTCAGTCATAAATAGGTTTTTTGAGTGTCTTGATAATACAAAAAAAATCCTATTTTTTCAAGAAATAGGATTTTTCATCCTGAATACGATCTGTGTTGCAGTTGCTCCGCGTCCAAGCAGGCATGATCGGAGCGAAGTTACTGCGTCTCCTTTGCCTCGCGCTCATCGAGCCGACACAAGTGTCTTTCCGACTTGAGACTTCGTCTTTTTTGACACCAGCTTAAAAATCCTATTTTTTAAAAATTTAAAAAAATAGGATTTTTTTGATACTAAATGGTTTAGCGTAGCGATCTTCGTTGCGGGAAATCCGCTACGCTCCATTCCCGAAACAACAAACTGTTATTTTTTCGAGATAATTGAAGGGTACCGTTTTTTTTGTAGGGTGGGTAGCGAAACCCACCATTTTCAACTACAAGTTCTCTTAACTTAATGGCATTTTTGCACCGCGTGGGAACGAGAAAAAGTCTAACCCTCCTCTATTTATTCACCTTCCCCAATTCCACAAATGCCCTATCTTTCATCACCACAAAAGGCCGAAATTCTGAGATCAGTCCCTCAGACTTGAGCACATGCAAGACTCCCATGCCATAGCCCATTGGTCCCTTGCTGTAGTAATGTGCTTGAATTTTATAGGGAAAAGCCTTGGGTTCTGAAATGCTAAAACATTCTGGTCCATAACCGGTGGTGATGTCAGCATACAGGGTGCCGCCCGTCGGTAAACTCTTTTGGCCGTAATAAGCATGATGCTGTTGATTGTCGTAAATATGAAAATCGACATCATTGGCATCCGTTTCCCACATCAGTACTAAACGCAATTGGCGTTGTGTGGCTTTATCCCAGTTGAAGCTTTTGCCCGGAAATAGACTCTCCAATTGTTGCCGCTGCTGCAAATGGGTGAGCATAAGGGCTAAGGTTTCGGTCAAAATGCGTTTGGATGCGTCCAAGCGTGGGAATTTGCGCTCTAGGGCCGTTTGCAGGGTTTCCACCGCCTTGATGTATTGCTCGGCTTCCCAGTAGGCAATGGCTAACAGGTAATGCCCCGACGGATGATCTGGGCGTTGTTCAACCGCTTTTTTGAGGTTGTCTATAAGCCTTCTAGTCTAGCACCTGGTAGTTCAACGGCTTCAGGAACAGTCGTTCTATTGCCCTCATTTGTCGCCTCAATATGATCAAGTCAATGCCATTAAGTTAAACCAATTTCCATACATGTAGGGTGGCTATTGCTCCGCGTATCCACCTGATTAATATATAAGTTTTGGTGGATACTCTACAGGC
>JSZA02000286.1 GCA_000785145.2 Candidatus Thiomargarita nelsonii | reverse complement strand
TCAGCATTTGCACCACTAATGATATCAACAACCACATAAGGTGCTTGGGGATGAGCCGCTGGTGATTCTGTACCACCAATGACAGGAAGCTGTTTAATAACCTCAAAAGTATCAGCATCAAATATTGTCACTACCGTTTTATCGCAGCTACTCCCACTCCCAAAATTGGTACCAAAACCAACCATTCGTGATCCAATCTGAGTGATTGCACCAGAGCCTGTGTGGGGAGTGCAACCTGCTGGAATATCCTTCACTACCTTTTTTGTCTTGAAATCCAACTGTAAAATGTCCCCGCTCAATGGAAACCGGCAGCGCAAACAGCAAAATGGCCGCTATGAGGGCAATAGAAGTATCGGTGATTTCCAGCCCCGTGATACTCACTATCCATTGACGAGTCATCCAGAATAGTGCTGTTGTGACAAATACAATTAAAACGATTCGCTCACCTTTGGACATTTCTCCGAGTTGTTCCAATTCTTGATCGATTAATGCCCCTGCCTCTCCAAGTTTTATTCCCTTAACCGGAAATATGACTTTACAAAGCATAAACCAAGCCACGGGCAACATGATAATGACTAGAGGGACTCCCATTAACATCCATGTGCCAAAGTCAATGTTAATGCCGTAATTGCCCGACAGAAAACTGGCTAACAAGATATTGGGTGGCGTCCCAATCAGTGTACCAATGCCACCTATCGAAGCACTGTAGGCAATACCAAGCATTAAGGCTACACCAAATTTTCGTGATTGCGCCGGTGAGTTTATATGGTTTTTAACAAATTCAATTATTGAAATGCCAACAGCAAACATCATTATAGTAGTCGCTGTATTCGATATCCACATTGACGGTAGCGACCATAAAGCCACCAATAATCCCTTGGGGGCTGGTTCCAACGGCTTTAACAATTCGTAACGCAATACGGCGGTGTAGTCCCCAACGTTGCATCGCGGCAGCAATCATAAAGCCACCTAAAAACAGAAAAATCAGCGGATGTCCATAACTAGCGGCAACGGTTTTTTGTGGCGCAATTGCTAAAAGTGGCATCATAGGAATTGGTAATAACGCCGTTACTGGTATTGGTATAGCTTCTGTCATCCACCAAATGATCATCCAAGCAGCCAATGCAACGAGTTTCCAAACTTCCGGCGTGAAACCTTCTGGAGCCGATAACATCAGCAAAAACAACATCGCCATCGGACCAAGCACAAGGGCAATCAAACGTTGTTTTGAAATAGAAGATTCTTCAGACATAAATGGTTTCTCTAGTTGATTATTCTCGTCCAAAATAAATTTTGGACTCCTACATTTTACTTTTTTTAATTCAAAAATGCCAGAAACCTTATTTATTGCAGACTTACATCTTGATCCAAGACGCCCTATCCCCCTCACATACTTTATGGAATTTTTAGCCAATCGAGCCCGACAAGCTGAGGCTTTATATATATTAGGCGATTTATTTGAAGTTTGGTTAGGCGATGATGAGCCGACTTATCAAAATATTAAAACGGCTTTGCACGATTTAACGTGCAGCGGAGTCCCAGTATTTGTCATGCACGGCAATCGGGATTTTTTATTAGGCGCGGGTTTTGCTGATGCCACCGGTTGTCAATTGATTGACTCACCACTGGAGATTGATTTATATGGCACACCTACCTTATTAATGCACGGAGACACGCTATGTACGCGGGATGTTGAATATCAGGCATTTCGTCAACAAGTGCGTCATCCCCAGTGGCAAAAGCAATTTCTTGCACAACCCTTGGCGCAGCGGCGCATATTGGCTCAACAAGCGCGAACAAAAAGCCAAGCGAAAACGCAAGCGACTGCTGATGAAATTATGGATGTGACACCCGAAGCGGTGATTTCGGTGCTGTGAGCCCAGAAAGAGGCGTTTTGTGATAAGTCACGAAAGTGTTCCAAGGAGAGGCTGCCGCTAAATCAATGCCATTAAGTTAAGCATAAATACGTTTTTTTTGTAGGGTGGGTAGAGCGGAACGAAACCCACCAAATCGTTGAAATTTATAACAATGGTGGGTTTCGCTATCGCTCTACCCACCCTACAAAAAAGCTTAACTTAATGGCATTGTGCCGCTAAATGCCCTCCCACAAAGCCACTACCTCCCGTTATTAATAGAGAATCCATCAATTTATCTCCAAATTGTATTGTACCAGTCATCTGTGCTCACTTTATATCATTTTAAGCTTTTTAAATCAATAATTTGTCCTTAACTTAATGGCATTGAGTCAGCCAAGGGATAAAGTTTTTTTTAGCGAGTTCATCTTCTCATCTCCAGTTTATTTTTCTTGCTATTGATAATTATTAGACTACCTCAATATTATTTTAATAAACTAAAAAATATGGATTGACGCCCAGCACGGCAAGCCTACATTAATAGTGCTGACCAAATTTGGAGACAACTCGCTCCTTTGACAGAGAGTGATTGGAAAGCACTCATTTTGCAAGCGAGGAGCCATAAGATCACCCCGTTGATGTGGCAAAGGCTTAAAACCTTGGGGTTAAGCGAGCGATTACCCAAAGCGGCTCGCCAAGCAATATCGGCCCAACTCAGAACCATTGCCAGCCGCAATCTAGACCATTATCGTGAATTGGTAAAACTATTGGCAGAGTTAGAGGGGAAGGGAATCGAGGTGATCCTCTTAAAAGGGCTTCACTTGGCACAAAAGGTCTATCGTAATTTGACCCTACGACCAATGGTTGATATGGATATTTTAGTTCGTCAAGAGCATTTAGCGCCGGTTCAAGCGATCTTACTAGAGTGGGGTTATGTTCCTCTAAAGCAAATGTCGATTGAAGATTGTTGTGCCACTTCTCTGCATCTGCCCCCCTTGATCAAGGTAGGAACTATTAACATCGAACTCCACTGGCATATTGAAGAACCTTCCAATCCCTTTGCCATTGATTTGGATGGTTTATGGAAACGCGCTCAGTGGTGGCAGTTGGGATCGTTTAAAGTTGGTGGTTTAAGCCCAGAAGATCTGCTGTTACATTTTGCCACTCATACGGCTTATCACCATTTTTTCCGGATTGGTTTCATAGCCTTCTTTGATGTCGCCAAGACGATTGAACACTATGGGGCGGTGCTAGATTGGAACACCTTGCTAAAACGCGCTAGAGAGTGGAGGGCTACACGTCCACTATTTTTGACGCTTTATCTGGCTCATGAATTAGTAGGGGCAAGTGTGCCGACAACAGTATTGAAAAGCTTGGAGCCTTTAGAAGATTGGCAAAAGTGGGTTGAACTGGCCAAACGTCAGCTAGTAGCTGGACCCGACCGCAAGTCGAAAGAGATATCTACACACGAAAAGTTGGCTTTGGCTATCAGCAATGTTCGGAAAAGGGAAAGGGGGGGGGCGCGGCTACAATTTATAAGGCAAAGACTCTTTCCCGCTCGCAAGGAGTTAGTGCGATTCTACCCTTGGCTTGGAAATACGCAGTTGGTTTACCTCTTCTTACCCTATCATTGGCTAAGCTATCTCAATCGTTACACTTGGCCACTATTGCAGTCGGCTCTGTTGGGCAAACGGCGACGAGAAGTCAACACAAAACTTCAGCAACTTGATCCAAATGCTCAGTTGTGGCGTTGGTTCACGGACATTAAGCGATAGCGTATCCACCCTACATGAGCTTAATTTTACCAACTCGTGTACAATGGAAAAAATTTAAACATGAACCAGCTTTAGAAACTTGAACATCGAGTGATAGGAGAAAAACAACATGCAAGAATTTTCGTATGGCGTCAGTGATTTTTATCAACTGAAAACGGACAATTTGTTTTATGTGGATCGGACTTCACATATTTCATTAATTGAAAAAGCAGGGCGACAACTACTCTTCCTACGCCCACGGCGCTTTGGAAAAAGTCTGCTTTTGTCCATGCTGGAAAATTATTATGATGTGGCAAAAGCGGATGAATTTGAACGCTTGTTTGGGGATTTAGCGATTGGGCAAAATCCTACACCCAAGCATAATCAATACTTGATAATGAAATGGGATTTTTCCGTCATCAATGCCCAAGGAAAGGATGTCGAAAGTAAACTACATGATCATCTGAATAATTGTATTCAAGATTTTGCGATGTGTTATCAAAATATTTTGCAATATGAGATTCACATTAACCCGAAAAATGCCGTTTCATCATTTGAATCCGCTTTAACTGCCATTAAACAAAGCCCTTATCGCCTTTATTTGTTAATTGACGAATACGACAATTTTGCAAATGAAGTCTTGATGGGGCGTGGCGAAATCAGCCCCAGCCGCTACAAGACTCTGCTATCAAGTGAAGGAACGCTGAAAACCTTTTTTAGAACCGTTAAATCAGCCAGTAGTGGGCGAGGTTTAGAGCGAGTTTTTATCACTGGCGTTTCTCCAGTGCTCATGACTGATATCACCAGTGCTTATAATGTGGCAGAAGACATTTATTTGGAGCCTGAATTTAATGATTTATGTGGCTTTC
>JSZA02000290.1 GCA_000785145.2 Candidatus Thiomargarita nelsonii | reverse complement strand
CGACGAAGGCAAATTTGTTTGCTTTATCGGCGACGGCATCAACGATGCCATTGCGCTCAAAACCGCACAAATCTCCATTTCCCTCAAAGGAGCCTCTAGTGCTGCCACAGACACCGCACAAATTATCCTCATGGACGGCACCCTTAATCACTTAGAAAACTTATTTAAACTATCCGACGAATTTGAAAACACTATGCACACCAATTTCCTCTCCACCATAATCCCGGGTATTTTATGCATCGGAGGGGTGTACTTTCTGCACTTTGGATTGACAGCAGGCATGGTGACGTATTATATTGGCAGTTCAGTTGGCTTATCTAACAGTTTGTTGCCACTGGTAAAGCATCAGGAAGATAGCAAATCTGAATAGGTGTATCTGTGTAGTGCCAGTGAATAAATCAATGCCATTAAGTACCGTATTTTATCTTGTAGGGGCAATCCTTTATGGTTGCCCGACATGATATGGCATTGTAGGGTGGGCAATATTTTTGAGTGCTGATATGAAAAAAGTGATGCAACAACGTTTGGAAGAGCTCGTGAAAGCACAAATGATTGACAAAGCTTGGGATTACCGATATAGTGCTTACGCTCATCTTTTTGGTAAATACCATATTGTTAATGTTGATAACCTTATTACTTTGATTGGAGACTGGAAAGTGTATCTGCTAGAAACTCATAAGTATGACAGCATTTGAAGAACATGGGCGAATTGGTAGACCATTTGGAGATGAACATTGAAAAAGTAGAAGAATTGCTAAAACGTGATTTAAAAAAGCTGGAGCCACGAGATAATTAAGTATTGTGTCCCCAGAATTGTATTAATTTGTAAAATTTTACCAACAAGTAAGTATTTATGACTACACAAAACCACAAAGAAGTAATAATTAAAGATGTACCCAACAAAGGAAGAGGCGTATTTGCCAATCAAGATTTCAAAACAGGTGAAGTTGTTATAGTCGGTAAACCAGTAGAAGTTCCTGAATCTCGGACCATGACTTCACTTCAAGTAAGCTATGATAAACATGTTGAGCTTGATGAATCAGCTTGTGTAATAAACCACTCTTGTGCTCCAAACTTAGGCGTTAGAAACAATGCTCATGGTGGCTACACATTTCATGCCTTGCGTGATATAGAATCTGGTACTGAACTCACTTGGAATTATAATACGACAGAGTATGTTTCTATAGCGGTTTCTACATGTCATTGTGGTGCTAACAATTGCAGAGGGAAAACCCTTGGCTTCAAGTTCCTAGAAGATGAAATTCGGAACCTTTATGGAGACTACATCGCTGACTATCTAAAGGAACCCAAAAAATGAGCGAATCCATCGCATCGCTGCTAGTCAATTCTGAGCAGTATTCTTTAACAGCAACAGATGGAAAACAACTACACGGTGCATTTGCTGACAAACGTTTTGTGTTCTTGCAAAATTTTTATCAAGGTAGTGCGTTAGAACTTCTCAGACGTGAAGTTGAAAGGTTGGCTAAAAAAGCAATACGACGAGATTTTAAAATGGTCGAAACTGATGAAACCAGTCGTCTGATGAGCACCTTAAATGGTGATGCTATTGACGAACTTTCATCCTTGATACCCTCGATCTATACTGACCCGCATTTGCACCAATTCCTATCTGCTATTGCTGGGGAGCGTGTCTATGCTGTCCAAGATATGGGGGAAAAGTATGTACTCAATCTTTTGCATCAAAAGGACGATACACATGGTGCCCACGTTGATACTTATGCTTATGCATGGATTACTGTGATTGAGGCACCTAACGAGGGGGATGGCGGCTGCCTAGAACTGGTTCCTGGCGTTATCGATCAAAAGGAACTAGATGGACCAAAGGTTGTTCATCTTTGCCCCAAACCGGGAGACTGTATTTTCCTAACAACCGACGACACGATCCATCGTGTGGCACCACTGATTCGTTCTTCTGTTCGACGCTTGGTAATTGCTTCAGCCTTTGCCAATGAGACCACACTTAATCAAGTTTCGTATTCAAGTGAAAAACTCTACGGGTAAAATTAATTTAATTTGTTAGGCATTTTCATTATAATTGTCCTGAAATAAGAATGAAAATTCTTTAAGTAATTGTTTAAATTATATTTAATGTTATTTAAGGACAAGTATATTAGCGAACGGGCTGTCATATAATGGTATTATTAGGTCTTGATATATTAGTTGGAACCTATGTCGGAACAAGGGTATTTAACCATTTTAAGGTTAAAAAAAACCGGCACAAAGCCAAAAGTGGTCATCTTAAACCCAACCAAAAAGCAACTCAAATTACCTCACAAAATGTCACAACGACTAAGACAGAAAATAAAACGGACCATTATTTAAAAGCAAGTACGGTATCAGTTGGATTGACTGTTGGAGGATATTTCTATCCACCTCTCAAATTTTGGGGTATTCTATCGACAAGTTATGCTACTGTTCCAATTCTAACAGAAACCCAAAAATCGCTTGCGGAAGTCAAAGTTAAAAATGACTTGCTCATTTCTATTGTCAGCATTGGATGCTTTGCAATGGGGCAATATTTTACCGCCAGCCTTGCTGCTTGGTTTTATCAGTTAGGCAACAAGATGGTGGAAAAAACCCAAAATAATTCCCAAGAAATACTGACAGATATCTTCGGACAGCAACCTAAAAATACATGGATATTAAAAGATGATATAGAAATTGAAGTACCATTAGAGACAGTTCAACTTAATGACATTGTTGTTATAGGTATGGGAGAAGTAATACCCATTGATGGTGAGATCGTAACAGGCATGGCAATGATTGACCAACAGGTTTTGACCGGAGAATCCATGCCAGTAGAAAAAGGTGTGAAAGAACAAGTATTTGCATCTACAATCATTTTAAGTGGTAAAATATGGATAAAGGTTGAGCAAACTGGACTTGATACAAATATTTCCAAAATTACTAATATTCTAACTCACACGGTGGAGTTTAAAACTCATCTTCAGTCAAGAGCGGAAACATGGGCCGATAATGCGGCTAAACCCTTACTAGGTATCGGTGGCCTATTCTTGCCTATCATCGGTTTTCCACCAACTATGACGATTCTTTACAGTAGTCCGGGCAGTGATGTTAAGGTTTTGGCATCACTTCAGACACTCAAGCATCTTACTTTAGCTTATCAGAAAGGTATTTTGGTCAAAGATGGGCGTGCCCTAGAAAGTTTGCTTAAAGTTGACACGGTTCTTTTCGATAAAACCGGCACTTTAACTTCTATCCAACCTGAAGTTGGGCAGATAATTCCGTGTGATGATTTGCGAGAAAATGAAATTTTAACTTATGCGGCAGCGGCAGAACGCAAATTGACACATCCTATTGCCAGTGCTATTTTGGCAAAAGCAGAAGAATTAAATTTATCTTTACCTGATATCGACAATGCCAGTTACCAAATGAGTTATGGCATTACAGTAGATATAAATAACAAAACCGTCAAAGTAGGTAGTGCTCGTTTTATGGCAATGGAAGGTATCATTATTTCTGACCAAATCATGAAAGCGCAAACCCATTGTGATACTGAAGGCTATTCTCTCGTAATGCTTTCTGTTGATCACAAAATCAAAGGTGCTATTGAAATACATCCTCAAATGCGTTCAGAGACAACTCAAATTATACAAGAATTAAGACAGCATGGCATTAAGCATATTGCTATTGTTTCAGGTGACCGGGAACAACCCACAAAAAAATTAGCGAAAACACTTGGTATGGATGATTATTTTTATGATCTCCTGCCGCAAGATAAAGCAATACTGATTGAACAACTACAAAAAGAAGGAAAAACCGTGTGTTTTGTTGGAGATGGTATTAATGACGCGATAGCCATGAAAAAATCAGATGTATCTATTTCCATGCTTGGAGCAACATCTATCGCTACAGATACAGCTCAAGTGGTTTTGATGGATGGCGGCTTATCTCATTTATCTTATCTTTTTGATATTTCAAAACAATTGGATATTAAAATGAAACAAAGTTTATTACTTTGTACTGGATATGGAATAACTAATTTTGCTGGAGCCGTTTTTTTTCATTTTTCTATCTTATTTTCATTTGTCATAGGTAGCATTGAGTACGGTGTTGGTGTGATTCATGCCAAAAACTCTCAGCTAGACGGTAATTCTGGGGACACAATACTTAATTAATGATATACCAACAACATGGCAAGATTAGCAAGATTTTACCCGGATACCCTCATCAGATTACCCAGCGTGGTAATCGTCGTTGGTAAGTTTTGTGAAGATGATTACCAATATTATTTTGAATGGCTTAAAATATTGTGTAAACAGGAAAAGGTAGAAATATGGGCTCGGTATTCTCAAAGCCGGTGGTGCTTATGTACCAATAGATATCAACTATCCCGCAGAACGTATTGCCCATATACTGAATGACAGTGCCTGTGTTGTTAACGCAAAGCCAATTGAAAGCGCAACTACCAGTAACCCAAGCCAAAATAATCTGCTTATACAAAACGGACTTCATAGCCCAAGCTAGCCAA